>NZ_JBEXKC010000010.1:0-150437 GCF_040609475.1 Streptomyces sp. NPDC004667
CCGCCCCGGACCCGTCGGGGGCTCCGCCCCCGGACCCCCGCGCCTCGAACGCCGGCGAGGCTGAACCCACCGCCACCCGGGTCCCGTCCGGGAGGACCGCCGTGTGGGGGACCCGGGTGGCGGGGATCGTCGCCGAGGTGAACACCCCGTACGGCTGGGCCGGTCCCGGCGGGGCCGTGACGTGGAAGCCGGGGTAGCTGCCGAGGGCCAGTTCGACCGCCGACGAGGTCAGGGTGCGCCCGACCCGGTCGGGGGACGGGTCTCGGACCACCAGCCGCAGCAGGGCGCTGGCGGTCTCCTCGGTGGCGGCGTCCTCGTGGTCGGTCCGGGCCAGGGTCCAGTCGGCGGACCCCACCCCGGCGAGCGGGCCGGCCAGCTGTTCCCTCACCAGGGCGGCCTTGGCTTCGACGTCGAGGCCGGTCAGGACGAAGACGACCTCGTTGCGCCAGCCTCCGATGCGGGTGACGCCCACCTTGAGGGTCGGCGGCGGGGGCTCTCCGAGGACGCCGCTGATCCGCACCCGGTCCGGGCCGTCGGGGTCGAGGCGGACGGTGTCCAGGCGGGCGGTGACGTCGGGGCCGAGGTAGCGGGGGCCCTGGGTCTCGTAGAGCAGCTGGGCGGTGACGGTCCCGGAGGTGACGGCCCCGCCGGTGCCGGGGTGCTTGGTGATGACGGCCGAGCCGTCCTCGGAGACCTCCGCGAGCGGGAAGCCGGGGCGGCGCACGTCGTGGGCGGTGAAGAAGGAGTAGTTGCCGCCGGTGGCCTGGGTGCCGCACTCCAGGACGTGCCCGGCGACCACCGCCCCGGCCAGCCGGTCGTACGCGTCCGGAGCCCAGTCGAACCACCAGGCGGCGGGCCCGCTGACCAGGGCCGCGTCGGTGACCCGGCCCGTGACCACCACGTCCGCGCCCGCCCGCAGGCAGGCGGTGATCCCGGCGCCGCCGAGGTAGGCGTTGGCGGTGAGCGCACCGTCCTCGTAGGGCATGAGGTCGTCGCCCTCGACGTGGGCCACGGCGACGGGGACGCCCGCCTTGGCGGCCAGTTCCCGTACGGCGTCGGCGAGCGCGGCCGGGTGGAGGCCGCCGGCGTTCGTGACGATCCGTACGCCCTTCTCGTGCGCGAGGCCCAGGCAGTCCTCCAGCTGCCGCAGGAAGGTCTTGGCGTAGCCGAAACCGGGGTCCTTGAGGCGGTCGCGGCCGAGGATCAGCATGGTGAGTTCCGCCAGGTAGTCCCCGGTCAGGACGTCCAGCGGACCGCCGGTCAGCATCTCGCGCAGGGCGCCGAGCCGGTCCCCGTAGAAGCCGGAGGCGTTGCCGATGCGCAGCGGGCGGCGGTTCACCCGGCGTCCCGCGGGGCGCGACCCGACCCTGCGGGGCCGGCGAAGGCCTGGGCGATGTCGAGCCAGCGGTCGGCGTCGGAACCGGTGGCGGTGAGGGCGAGGTCGGCGCGGTGGGCGCGCTGGGTGACCAGCAGGCAGAAGTCCAGGGCGGGGCCGGTGACGCGCTGCGGGGCGTCGGCGGGTCCGTACGCCCACACCTCGCGGCCGTCCGGGGCGGTGAGCTCCACCCGCACCTCCGCTTCGGGCACGGGCAGTCCGCGCACGGCGTAGGCGTAGGCGCGGGCCCGTACGCCGATCCGCGCGACGTGTCGCAGCCGGGCGCCGGGAGTACGGCGGACACCGAGGGCGTCGGCGACGTCCTGGCCGTGCGCCCAGGTCTCCATCAGGCGGGCGCTGGCCATGGAGGCGGCCTTCATCGGGGGGCCGTACCAGGGGAAGCGGGTGTCGGGCGAGGCGGCGGCGAGGACGGCGTCGAGCGCGCGGCGGCCCTCGCGCCAGCGGGCGAGGAGGGCGGCGGGGTCCAGCCGGGCCCCTTCCTCGGCGCCCTCGTCGACGAAGGAGTCGGGGGCCTTCAGGGCCTCTTCGACCCTGAGCGCGAAGGCGTCGGGGTCGGTGAGGGCGAGCAGCGCGGCCTGGTCGGTCCAGTGCAGGTGGGCGATCTGGTGGGCGATGGTCCAGCCGCTCGCGGGGGTGGGAGCGGCCCAGCCGGACGCGGGCAACTCCCCCACGAGGGCGTCCAGTTCTCCGCCCTCCTCCCGTAGATCGGCGAAGACGGCGACGGCGGACGGATCGGGCACGGTGTGCTCCCCTCTCGGCGTGAGGGGAAGCCTGGCAGCCTCCGCTAAAACAATCAAGCATGCTTGCATGATTTTTGCAGCGGCCGTCCGGTTCCCGCCACCACCCCCAAACCCGTTCGAGTGAGACCGAGTTGACGCATTGACCGCACCACCCGCCCGCTCCCCCGGCCGCCCCCGCACCCGGCCGGGGAGGCTTTCGGCCGTCCGCCGGGAAGCCCCCGGACAGCGCCGGCCGGCGCGCCGATACTGAACGCTCCGCCGCCCGCTCGCCCCCGCAGTCGCATCCGACGACGTCCACGTCCACGTCCATCGACGAAGAGGATGAACGCCTTGAACGCAGCATCCTTACCGCTCCACCCCGAACTCGACGTGACGGCCCTCGGCGCCTTCGCCGCCGCCCTGGAGAGCGGCGATCCCGCCGGGCTGCCGCCCGCCCGCGCCGCCGAGGTGGCGGCCGTCCGGGCCGTCGCCGTCTTCAGCCGGGGCAAGGTGGCCGGCGCGGGCGGGGACCTGCTCGACGCCGCGCTCTGGCGGCACACCGGATCGGGGCCGCGCCCTGTGGTGGTGATACCCGCCTCGTGGACGGACCAGGGCTGGGTCACGTACGCCGTCCAGGCCAGCCTCTTCGCGGCGCGCGGCTACGACGTCCTCGCCTACAGCGCCCGCGGGTTCGCCGCCTCGGAGGGCCAGGTGGACGCCGCCGGGCCGCTCGACGTCGCCGACGCCGGGCACGCCCTGGACCACCTGCTGGAGCGCTCGGCCGGGCCCGTCACCCGGATCGGCTTCCTGGGCCACTCCCACGGCTCGGGCATCGCCCAGCTCGCCGCCGCACACGACCCCCGGGTGGACGCGGTCGCGGCGCTCGGCGCCTGGGCCGATCTAGGGGAGGTCTTCTACGAGAACTCCACCACCCGCGCTTCCGCCGTCCAGGCCCTGTACGCGGCAGCGGCCCGCGCCCGGCTGGGCCGGCGGACCGGGCGGGTGCTGGAGAACGTCCTGGCCGGGCGGGACACGGAGGAGAACCTGCGGTGGGCGGAGGAGCGCTCGCCCTACACCCACCTGAAGGAGCTCAACCGCCGCCGGGTGCCGGTCTTCCTCTCCCTGGCCTGGCACGAGACCCTCTTCCCCGCCAACCAGACGCTGAAGCTGTTCGGCGAACTCACCGGCCCCAAGCGGCTCGACGCCTCCGTCGGCGACCACGCCGGCCGCGAGACGACCGGCCTGCTCGGCCTGCCGAACCGGATCTGGACCGACGCCCACCGCTGGTTCGACCACCACCTGCGGGACGTCGACAACGGCATCGCCGACGAGGGACAGGTGCTCGGCGAGGTGATGTGGACCCGCGCCCTGGAACGCCACCCCACCTGGAACTCCCTCACCCGCCGCATCCGCCGCCTGCACCTCACCGGCGGCGGGGAACTCGCCGGAGCGCCCGAGCCGGGCTGGACGGCCGGGGTGGTGTGCGGGGTGGAGACCCCGGTGCGGGTCGCCGACGAGGTCGTGCGCTCCGGATCCGCGGAGCTGGCCGGCCTGCCGGCGGTCTACCGGGCCGACGCCGTCGACCGTACGGTGGCCGCCGTCTGGACCTCCCCGCCGCTGCCGGAGACCGCCCGGCTGCGCGGCACTCCCCGGCTCCGGGTCACCTACCGCGCCGCGAACCCCGGCTCCACGTTCGTGGCGTACCTGATGGACCTGGCGCCCGACGGCTCGGCGCACCTGGTCACGCACGCCCCGTTCAGCGACCTCCGCTCGGCCCCGGACAGCCTGATCGGCGCGGACATCGCCCTCCAGGCCACGGCCTACGACGTCCCGCCCGGCCACCGCGTGATGCTGGTGCTGGCCGCCCGCGACCCCTTCTACGGGGACGCCAACCTCCCCCGCGCCACCCTCGCCTTCACCTCCCCCGAGCCCACCCCGTCCTTCCTGGACCTGCCCCTGTCCTGACCCCCGTACAGGTCAGGGAGCGAGGTCGGCGACGGTGGGGACGACGACGCCGAAGACGTCGGCGATGGTGGTCAGGGCCGCCGTGTGGAGGGCGGCGGCGGGAACGACGGTGCCGTCGGGCGCGGCCAGCGAGCGGGTGGCGGTCGCCTCGGCGACGACGGTGGGCCGGTAGCCCAGGTTGAAGGCGCCCTGGGCGGTGGAGGCGACGCACATGTGCGTCATGAACCCGGCCAGCACCAGGTCGGGGCCGGCGCCGAGGTCGCGCAGGACCTTCTCCAGGTCGGTGGCGTGGAAGGCGTTCGGCACCTGCTTGACCACGACCGGCTCGCCGTCCGCGGGCGCCACCTCGGCGCTGATGGAGCCGGCCTCGGACGCGAGGTCGTAGCCGGAGTCCGCGACGTGGACCACCGGTGCGCCGGCCGCGCGGGCGGCGGCGAGCAGCCGGGCCCCGGCGGCCAGGGCCGCCTCGGCGCCGTCGAGGGCCATGACGCCGCCGCGGTAGGTGTTCTGGAAGTCGATCAGGACCAGGGTGCTTTCGGCCAGGCGGGGCGGCGTGCCGTCGAGGCCGATGACGTCGCGCAGGCTCACGGAGGCGGTCATGGTGGGGTGTTCCTTTCGGTGGGGCGAGGAGGCATGGCGGAGCCACGGGGCCCGCCTGCCGGGGATCGGGAAGGTCGCGCAGCGGTGTGCGGACGCCGTACGAGGGCGTGCGGACGCCGTATGAGGGTGTCCGGGCGCGGTGCACGGGTGTCCGGGCGCGGTGCACGGGTGTCCGGGCGCGGTACGCGGGCACGCGGGTGTGCGGACGCGGTGCTCGGGTGGTCAGGAATCGGTGCGCCGGTGGTCAGGAATCGGTGCGCGGGTGGTCAGGACGCGGTGCGGAAGCGGCGCCGGTAGGACGCCGGGGTGATGTCGAGCTGTTTGCGGAAGGCGCGGTGCAGCGTTTCCACCGAGCCCATCCCGGTGGCCGCCGCGACCCGCTCCAGCGGCTCGTCGGTGGCCTCCAGCAGCCTGCGGGCCGCCTCGACCCGGGCGGCCTCCACGTAGGCGGCCGGGCTGGTGCCGGTCTCCTGCCGGAAGACCCGGGCGAAGTGCCGTTCGCTCAGGCACATGCGCCCGGCCAGCGCGGCCGCCGACAGTTCCCCGTCGAGGTGCTCGGCGATGAACAGGCGCAGCTCGTCGATGTCCCTGCGGGCCGCCGCGGGCCGGCTCAGCGGCACGCTGAACTGGCTCTGGCCACCCTGCCGGCGCAGGTACATCACCAGCTGCCGGGCCACCGCGAGCGCCAGCTCCTCGCCGTGGTCCTCGGCGACCAGCGCGAGCGCGAGGTCCATGCAGGCGCTGATGCCGGCCCCGGTCCACACCCGGCCGGACCGGACGAAGATCGGGTCGGCGTCTACCCGTACCAGCGGGTGTTCGGCCGCGAGCTGGGCGGCGGTCGACCAGTGCGTGGTCGCCCGGCGGCCGTCCAGCAGCCCGGCCGCCGCGAGCAGGTGCGCGCCCACGCACACGGAGGCGATCCTGCGGGCGTGCGGCGCGGTGGCCCTCACCCACTCGACGACGTCCTCGTCGACCCGGGCCACCGGCCCGTCCGGGCCCTCCCGCACCGCGCCGGGCACCAGCAGGGTGTCCACCGCGGCCCCGACCTCACCGAAGGTCAGATCGGCGACCAGACGCACCCCGGCCGCCGTGCGCACCGGGCCGGCGGCGGGAGCCGCGAGCCGGACCTCGTAGCCCGCGCGGCCCCCGCTCTCCCGGTTGGCCAGGTCGAAGACCTCGGCCGGGCCGGTGACGTCGAGCAGGTCGACGTCCGGGAAGACCGCGATGACGACGCGGTGGGAAGGGGACATGCGTCCATGGTCACGGGGCCGTCGGACGGCCGCAATGACGGCTCTCTGTCACATCCGGACACGTGCGGACACGGGCGTGCCGGCGGGAGCCCGCATGCCGCTCGCCGTCGCCTACAGCGCCGCGCGCGCCTTCTTGCCGATCTGGGACCGCACCGCGCCCATGCTGGCGGCGATCACCAGGGCGATCGCGACGCCGTCGAGCACCGACATCTCCTGCCCCAGCACCAGCAGCCCGGCGCTCGCCGCGATGGCCGGCTCCAGGCTCATCAGGATCGCGAAGGTCGGGGCGGGCAGCCGGCGCAGGGCGAGCAGTTCCAGCGTGTACGGGAGTACGGAGGACAGCACCGCCACGCCCAGCCCGAGGGCGAGGGTGCTCGGCACGAGCAGGGCGGAACCCGCCTGCGCGACGCCCAGCGGCAGCGAGATGACGGCGGCCACCGCCATCGCCAGGGCGAGGCCGTCGGCCTGCGGGAAACGGCGGCCGGTGCGGGCGCTGAAGACGATGTACGCGGCCCACATCACGCCCGCCCCGACCGCGAAGGCCGCGCCGGCCGGGTCGAGGGAGCCGAAGCCGAAGCCGCCCCCGCCGTGCCCGGACAGCAGGACGACGCCCGCGAGGGCCAGGCCCGCCCACAGCAGGTTCACCAGGCGGCGGGAGACGATCACCGAGAGGGCCAGCGGGCCGAGGACCTCCAGGGTCACCGCCGGGCCGAGCGGGATGCGGTCGATGGACTGGTAGAAGAGGCCGTTCATGCCCGCCATGGCCACGCCGAAGGCGACGACGGTGCCCCAGTCCGAGCGGGTGTAGCCGCGCAGCTTCGGCCGGCACACCACCAACAAAACCAGCGCGGCGGCGGCGAGGCGCAGGGTGACCACGCCCGCGGCGCCCGCCCGCGGCATCAGCGTGACCGCGAGGGCCGCACCGAACTGCACCGAGACACCGGCCGAGACCACCAGGGCGACCGGGCCGAACCGGCCGCGCGCCGGGGCCGGGGCCTTCGTGGCGGGGGCCGCGGTGGTGCCGGGGGTGACGCTGGTGCCGGGGGTGGTCGTCGGTGACGAGGAGGGTGCGGGCATGAATCCAGCCTAAGGGGTATGTAAGGGCCATCCCTCCGTGTTTTGCCTTACCGGCATGCTCACAGCGCCTCCGCCAGGAGTTCCGCCAGGTGCCGGGCCCGGTGGCCGGCGGACAGCTGTGCGATCTGGGTGCGGCAGGAGAAGCCGTCGGCGAGGACGGCCGTGCCCGGGGCGGCCGCCCGCAGGGACGGCAGCAGCTGCTCCTGCGCGCACGCCACCGAGACGGCGTGGTGGCCGGGTTCGAAGCCGAAGTTGCCCGCGAGGCCGCAGCAGCCCCCGCTGAGTTCCCCGCTCAGCCCCGCGCGTGCGCGCAGCCGCCGGTCGGCGGCGTCGCCGAGGACGGCGTGCTGGTGGCAGTGGGTCTGACCGGCCACGGGCCGGTCCAGCCGGGGCGGGCTCCAGTGCGGGGCGTACTCCTCCAGGGTCTCCGCGAAGGTGCGCACGGCCGCCGCGAGCCGGTGCGCGCGGGGGTCCTCGGGGAGCAGGGCCGGGAGGTCGGTGCGCAGGGCGGCCGCGCAGCTGGGTTCGAGGACCAGCACGGGCCCCCGTACCTCCCCCACGGCGTCCAGGGTGCGGCGCAGCACGGTACGGGCCCGGTCGAGGCGGCCGGTGGAGACGTACGTCAGCCCGCAGCACACCCGGCGGGCGGGAACGGTGACGGCGAGGCCCGCGGCCTCCAGGACCCGGACCGCCGCGCGGCCGGCCTCGGGGGCCAGGTACTCCGAGAAGGTGTCGGGCCACAGGGTCACCGTCCCGGCGGGCGTCACCGTCCCGGCGGGCGTCGGCGTCCCCGCGGGGCCCCGCCCGCGCCACCACCGGGTGAACGGCACCGGCGCCAGCGGCGGCAGGGCCCGCTCCCGGGCCAGCCCCGGCAGCGGGATCCGGCGGGCGGCCGCGTTCGCGGCCCGGGTCGCGCGCAGGGCGGTGATCACGCGGAGCCAGTCCGGCAGGCCGCCCAGCAGGTAGTGGGAGGCGGGCCGCAGCCGGCCCGCCCAGTGGCGGTGCAGGAACTCCGCCTTGTACGCGGCGACGTCCACGCCGACCGGGCAGTCGCTGCGGCAGCCCTTGCAGCCCAGGCACAGGTCGAGGGCCTCGGCGACCTCAGGCGAGCGCCACCCGCCGGTGATCGTCTCCCCGGCCAGCATCTCGTGCAGCAGCCGGGCCCGGCCGCGCGTGGAGTGCCGCTCCTCGCCGGTGGCCCGGTACGAGGGGCACATCACCCCGGCCCCGCCGACCTCCGTGGAGCGGCACTTCGCGACGCCGACGCAGGTGGCCACCTCCCCGGCGAAGGGGGTCCGGGGCAGCACCGCGAAGCGGAGGTTCTCGTCGAGGCGGGCCGGGCGGACCAGGATCCCGGGGTTCATCCCGCCGGCCGGGTCCCACACGTCCTTGTACGCCGCGAAGAGCGCGATGACCTCGGGCCCGTACATGCGCGGCAGCAGCTCCGCCCGCGCCTGGCCGTCGCCGTGCTCCCCCGAGAGGGACCCGCCGTGGGCGACGACCAGGCCGGCGAGCTCCTCGGAGAAGGTCCGGAAGCGGGCCACGCCCTCCGGGGTGACCAGGTCGAAGTCGATGCGGACGTGGACGCAGCCCTCCCCGAAGTGCCCGTACGGGCTCCCGCGCAGCCCGTGCGCCGCCAGCAGCGCCCGGAACTCCCTCAGGTACGCGCCCAGCCGCGCGGGCGGCACCGCGCAGTCCTCCCAGCCCGGCCAGGCCATGGTGCCTCCCCCAGACTCCGTCCGGGAGGGACCCCCGGGCATCCGGGTCGCCGTGCCGGCCGCGTCCTCGCGCAGCCGCCACAGGGCCCGCTGCCCGGCCGGGTCGGTGACGAGCGCCGCGTCGAGGGCGTCGGCGCCGCGCAGCAGCTCCCGTGCGGACCCCTCGTCGGGCATCTCCACGAACAGCCATGCGCCGCCCCGGGGGAGCCCGGCGGGGCCGCGGACCAGGTCCTCGGCCATGCCCTCGACGGTGAGCGGCCGGTGGGGCAGCAGCCCGGCGGCCGCGTCCGCCGCCGCGCTCTCGTCGGCGTAGCCGAGGACGACGAGCACGGGGGCGGCCGGGAGCTCCACGAGCCGGACCACCGCCTCGGTGACCACGCCGAGGGTGCCCTCGGAGCCGCAGAAGGCGCGGGCGAGGCCGGTGCCCCGCTCGGGCAGCAGCGCGTCGAGCCCGCCGTAGCCGGAGATCCGGCGGGAGAAGCCGCCGGCCATGCCCGTGCGCAGCACCGCGAGGTTCCCCTCGACGAGCTCCCGCAGGCCCGCCGGGGCGCCCGCCCAGCCGCGGGCGAGGCGGTGCGCGGTCCCCCCGTAGGCGGTGACGGTGAGCTCGTCGACGTTGTCGGCGGTGGTGCCCCAGGCCACCGAGTGGGCGCCGCAGGCGTTGTTGCCGATCATCCCGCCGAGGGTGCAGCGGGAGTGGGTGGAGGGGTCGGGTCCGAAGGTCAGCCCGTGGGGGCGGACGGCGTCGCGCAGCCGGTCGAGGACCAGTCCGGGCTGGACGACGGCGGTCCGGGCGGCGGGGTCGACGGCGAGCAGCGCGTCCATGTGCCGGGTGAGGTCGAGGACGACGCCGGTGCCGGTGGCCTGTCCGGCGATGGAGGTGCCGCCGCCGCGCGGTACGACGGGCACGCCGGCCTCCGCGCACAGGGCGAGGGCGGCGGCCACGTCGTCGGCGTCGCGAGGGGAGACGACCCCGACGGGGACGCGCCGGTAGTTGGAGGCGTCCATCGTCACGAGCGCCCGCGCGGCGGCCCCGAAGTCCACCTCCCCGCGCAGGTTCGCCCGCAATGTCCGTTCGAGTTCCCCGGGTGACGTCACGGCGCCCAGCCTGCCACCGCGCGGGTGCGTCTCATCGGGTGGACGCGCCTCCGACAGTCGGTCGGGGACCCGATACGCTCCGCTCGTGGCTGAGATCCAGATTCCCGCTGACATCAAGCCCGCCGACGGACGCTTCGGCGCGGGCCCCTCCAAGGTGCGGACCGAGGCGCTGGACGCCCTCGCCGCCACCGGTACCTCCCTGCTCGGAACATCGCACCGCCAGGCCCCGGTCAAGAACCTGGTCGGTTCGGTGCGCCAGGGACTCCGGGACCTCTTCTCCCTCCCCGAGGGCTACGAGGTGATCCTGGGCAACGGCGGCTCCACCGCCTTCTGGGACGTCGCGACCGCCGGTCTCATCGAGCGGAAGTCGCAGCACCTCACCTTCGGCGAGTTCTCCTCGAAGTTCGCCAAGGCCGCGAAGCTCGCGCCGTGGCTGGACGAGCCGTCGGTGATCTCCTCCGAGCCGGGCACGCACCCCGAGCCGGTCGCCGAGGCGGGCGTGGACGTGTACGCGTACACGCACAACGAGACCTCGACGGGTGTGGCGGCGCCGATCAAGCGCGTCGCGGGCGCCGATGCCGGGTCCCTCGTCCTGGTGGACGCGACCTCGGGCGCCGGTGGTCTTCCGGTGGACATCACCGAGACCGACGTCTACTACTTCGCCCCGCAGAAGTCCTTCGCCTCCGAAGGCGGCCTGTGGCTGGCGGCGTTCTCCCCGGCGGCCCTGGAGCGCGCGGCGCGCGTCCACGCGTCCGGGCGGCACATCCCGGAGTTCTTCTCGCTGCCGACGGCGATCGACAACTCGCTGAAGAACCAGACGTACAACACCCCGGCGCTGTCCACGCTGTTCCTGCTGGACCAGCAGCTGCGGTGGATGAACTCCCAGGGCGGCCTGGAGTTCACGACCGGCCGTACGGCGGCCAGCGCGCGCAACCTGTACGGCTGGGCGGAGGCGTCGAAGTACGCCACCCCCTTCGTGCAGGACGCCGACAAGCGTTCGGCCGTCATCGGCACGATCGACTTCTCGGACGACATCGACGCGGCGGCGGTCGCCAAGGTGCTGCGCGCCAACGGGATCGTGGACACCGAGCCGTACCGCAAGCTGGGCCGCAACCAGCTGCGCATCGCGATGTTCCCGGCGATCGACCCGGCGGACGTGCAGGCGCTGACCGCGTGCATCGACTACGTGATCGAGCAGCTCTGATCCGGCGCGGCCGGGCCTGACCGGCATCCGGAGCCCCCGGCGACCACGTGTCGCCGGGGGCTCCGGCGTTCGCGGGGCGGGGTGGGGCGGGGCGGGGCGGAGGGCGGACGCTGTACGCCGACGGGACTTTGGTCCCGAAAATCGGGGCAAAGGGGCAGCAAACAGAGCCCCCGGGTCTGCCCCGCGGCCTGCGGGTTCGCCTCGCGGGACCTTCGGCAGGGGGCCCGCCGGGCCCGGAGCGCGGCCGCAACCGGACGACCGGGATGTCCCTCATGTCTGGTGTGCCGGGAAAGACCCCGGCAGACCTCGGCCCGTTCAGGAGGACACCTCATGCTCAAGGCACTCGCCATACCCGCCCTCGCCCTCGCTTCCGCGCTGACCCTCGGCAGCACCGCGTCCGCCTTCGCGGCCACCACCCCGACGGCTCCCGCCCCCTCGGCGACCGCGACCACCCCCGCGGCCGTCGTCGGCATGGACCTCCCCTCGGCCGTCAAGCCCGGCGACGCGATCGCCTTCGGCGTCTCCGCCCCGGCCGGGTCCCGGTTCACCCTCTCCTCCGCCGCCCTGGACGACGTACGGATCACCGAGGGCAAGAGCGGCTGGACGGCCTCCGCCACCGTCGCCCGCGTCAAGGACGGCTCCTACGGCGTCTCCCTCACCGGCAGCGGCCCCGACGGCGCGAAGATCCAGGCCACCGCGCAGCTGAAGGTCGGCGCGGCCACCCCGAAGCCCACCCCGGCGCCCTCCACCGTCCACCTCTCCAAGGACTTCGGCCGTCCCGGAGACAAGGTCGTCGTCACGGTCAGGACCTCCGCGAAGGACGCGTACGTCTCCTCGCGCGCCTTCGCCGGCGGCCACGTCGGCCTCAAGGGCGACGGCAAGGGCACCTTCACCGGCACCGCGACCGTCGCGAACGACGTCACGACCGGGTACTACGGCGTCGACGCCTTCGCGGGCGGCACGAAGTTCGACACGGTGAAGTTCTCCACCGAAGCCGCGACCACCCCCGTGAAGCCGCACGTCGACCCGAACCTCAAGCCGCTGCGCCCCGCCGAGCACCAGAAGCCCAAGGGCTCGGTGAACACCGGCCAGGCCCCCGCCGCCGACGCCACCGCCGCCGCCACCCAGACCCAGACCGAGACCGGCCGTGGCTGAGCCCGCCCCCGTCCGCCGGGCCGGCCGCACGCGCCGTGCGGCCGCCCTGGCCGGGGCCCCGGCCCTCGCCGCGGTCCTCCTCTCCGGCTGCTCCTCCGGCGCCGCCGCCGCGCACGGGCCCGCCGCCGCGGCGGCCCCGACCGCCACCGCCCCCGCCCTCGCCCCGTCCGTCCCGGACCGCATCACCATCCCCGACATCAAGGTCGACGCCCCCCTCGACGCCGTCGGCCTCGACGACAAGGGCGTCATGCGGGAACCGGACTTCGCCAAACCCGACGACGCCGCCTGGTACAAGGAGGGCCCCACTCCCGGCGAACCCGGCGCGGCGGCCATCGTCGGCCACATGGACACCCCGAAGGCACCCGAAGCGGTCTTCTTCAACCTCAAGCGGCTGAAGAAGGACGAACGGATCGAGGTCCACCGCGCCGACGGGACCACCGCCGTCTTCGCCGTCGACTCCGTGGACACCTTCAAGAAGGCGGCCTTCCCCACCGACAAGGTCTACGGGGACACCCACGGCACGCCCGAGCTCCGCCTGATCACCTGCGGCGGCGAACTCACCGCCGACCGCCACTGGGACTCCAACGTCGTCGTGTTCGCCCACCTGACGGGCACGGCGTAGGGGGTGCCCCCGCACGCGATACCTTCAGGCGTCCGGGGCAGGAGGTTCCCAGGACCGGCACATCTTGGAGGCAGCGGCGTGAACGTGCGAGTGACGGCGGCCCAGAGCGGCGTGGACCCTTTCAGCACGGCCCGGCTGCGGCGCTCGGTGCTCGACGCGTGGGGCGCGGGCCCGGCCCGCTTCCGCGAGGACGCCAACGCCGAGGAGGACCTGGCACTCGGCGGCTACCGCGACCGGCTCGTCGTCGAACTGGCCCAGAACGCCGCCGACGCCGCGGCCCGCGCCCGGGTCCCCGGCCGGCTGCGGCTGACCCTGCACCCCGCCGGACCCGACGGCCCCGCCGTGCTCGCCGCCGCCAACACCGGCGCCCCGCTGGACGCGACGGGCGTGGAGTCGCTCAGCACCCTGCGCGCCTCCGCCAAGCGCGAGGAGGCCCGGGACTCCGTCGGCCGCTTCGGCGTCGGCTTCGCCGCCGTCCTCGCCGTCTCCGACGAACCGGCCGTCCTCGGCCGCCACGGGGGCGTGCGCTGGTCCCTGGCCGAAGCCCGCGAAATGGCCCGCGAGGCCTCCGCGTTCAGCCCCGGACTCGGCGACGAACTGCGTCGCCGCGACGGACACGTCCCCCTGCTGCGCCTGCCGCTGCCCGCCGAGGGCACCGCCCCCGAGGGCTACGACACCGTCGTCGTCCTCCCGCTGCGCGACAGCGCCGCCGAGGACCTCGCGCAGCGGCTGCTCTCCGGCGTCGACGACGCCCTGCTCCTGACCCTGCCCGGACTGCGCGAGATCGTCGTCGAGACCCCGGCCGACGGCGCCCGCACCCTGTACCGGCGCACCGAGGGCCCGTACACCGTCATCGAGGACTCCGCCTCCGGCACCCACCGCTGGCGCACCGTCCGCCACAGCGGCCCCATCGAGCGGGAACTCCTCGCCGACCGGCCCGTGGAGGAGCGGCTGCGGCCCGTCTGGACCGTCACCTGGGCCGTGCCCGTCGACCCCGACGGCGCGCCCCAGCGCCCCCGCACCGCCCCCGTCGTCCACGCGCCGACCCCCACCGACGAACCGCTCGGCATCCCCGCCCTGCTCATCGCCTCCCTGCCGCTGGACACCTCCCGCCGCCACCCCGCGCCGGGGCCGCTGACCGACTTCCTCGTCGCGCGCGCGGCGGACGCGTACGCCGAACTCCTCGGCGCCTGGGACCCGGTGGGCACCGGCCTCGTCGACCTGGTGCCCGGCCCGCTCGGCAAGGGCGAACTCGACGGGGCCCTGCGCGCCGCCGTCCTCACCCGCCTGCCCCGCACCGCCTTCCTCGCCCCGGCCGCCCCCTCCGAGGAGCTGACCCGGCTGCGCCCCTTCGAGGCCGAGGTCGTCGAGGGCGCGGGCGCCGACACCGTACGGGTCCTCGCCGAGGTGCTCCCCACCCTGCTCCCCGCCGGTCTGGAGCGGCGCCCCGAGCTGCGCACCCTGGGCGTGGGCCGGCTGCCGCTCGGCGACGCCATCGAGCGGATCGCCGGCATCGAGCGCACCCCGGACTGGTGGCACCGCCTGTACGACACCCTGGCCGGGGTGGACCCCGACCGGCTGTCCGGCCTGCCCGTCCCCCTCGCCGACGGCCGCACCACGATCGGCCCGCGCCACGTCCTGCTGCCCTACGCCGACACCCCCGCGTCCCTGGCCCGCCTGGGCCTGAAGGTGGCCCACCCCGACGCCGCGCACCCGCTGCTGGAGAAGCTCGGCGCCCTCCCCGCCACCGCCCGCGCCGTCCTGACGACCCCGCAGGTCCGGGCCGCCGTGGCGGGCTCCCTGGACGCGGGCGAGATCTGGGACGAGGACTCCGACGCCCTGGACGCCGACGAACTGGTCGAGGTGGTCCTCACCCTGGTCCGCGACTGCGCCCTGGCCCCCGGCGACGAACCCTGGCTGGGCGCGCTGGCCCTGCCCGACGAGGACGGCGAACCGACCCCGGCCGGGGAACTCCTCCTCGCCGGCAGCCCGCTGGCCTCCGTCCTGCGCGAGGACGAGATCCCGTACCTGGACGCCGAACTCGCCGAGCGCTGGGACGCCGACGTGCTGGCCGCCTGCGGGGTGCTGACCGCCTTCCAGCTGGTCCGCGCCACCGACGTGGTCCTGGACCCGGACGAACTGGAGCCCCGCGACGGGGACTTCGCCGAGCCGGACGACGCGGGGCTGCTCGACGCGGTCGACGTGTGGTGCGAGGACCTCCTCGACCAGCTGCCCGACACCCCGGTGCCCCCCGTGGCCACCGAGCTGATCGCCGTCCGCGACCTGGACCTCGTCGACGACGACCAGTGGCCCCGGGCCCTGGCGATGCTCGCGCAGCCGCCGCTGCGCGACGCCCTGACCCAGCCGGTGCGGATCCTGCTCCCGGACGGCACCACGCAGTCCGTGCGCCCGTACACCGCCTGGTGGCTGCGCGACCACCCCGTGCTCGACGGCCGCCGCCCCGCCGGACTGCGCGCCGCCGGCGGCGACCCGCTCCTGGAGGGGCTCTACACCCCCGCCGACGCCAGCGGTTTCGAGGACGAGCAGGTGCTGCGCGCCCTCGGCGTACGCACCACGGTCGCCGCGCTCCTGGACGAGCCCGGCGGCGCGGCCGAGCTCCTGTCCCGCCTCGCCGACCCGGACCGCGAGGTGACCGGCCGCCGGCTGCACGGCCTCTACGGGGCCCTGGCCGACCTGGACCCCGAGCAGGTCACCCTGCCCGACGAGCTGCGGGCGGTGGTCGACGGCGAGGTGGTCGTGGTGGACGCGGCCGACGCCCTCATCGCCGACGCCCCGGACCTGCTCCCCCTCACCGGGGGCCTGCCGCTCCTGCCGGTCGCCCCGTCCCGCGCGGCCGACCTGGCGGAGCTCCTCCAGGTGCGCCGCCTCTCGGACACCGTCCCGGCGGAGGTGACCACCCCGGGCGAGGAGCACGAGGTGCCGGAGGCCGTACGGGTCCTCCTGGGCCCGGCCACGCCGCCGACGTACGTCGAGCACGAGGAACTGATCGCCGGCGGCACGGAACTGGACTGGCGCCGCACCCCGGACGGCACCCTGCACGCGGCCACCCTGGAGGGCGTGGCGGCCGGCCTCGCCTGGTCCGCGGGCCAGTGGCCCCGCCGCTTCGAGGTGGCGGCCCTCCTGGAGGACCCGTCCCGCACGGCGGAACTGGCCCGCGACCGCTGGTTCGACTAGGCACTCCCCCGCCTCCCCGCCTGAGGCCGGTCGGGCCGGTCGGGCCGGTCGGGCCGGTCGGGTCAGGCGGGGCAGCGGGTCAGGCGGGGAACTTCCGGGTGACCCAGCGGAAGGTGCATTCGATCGCGAAGGCCGCGCCCGCCGCGATCGCCACCGCGATCCACGGCATCGTGACGCCCACCAGCTTGAGCTGGAAGAACTGCTGGAGCCAGGGCACGACGAGGACGATCAGGAAGGCCCCGCCCATCGCGCCGACCAGCGCCACCCGCCACCACGTGTACGGGCGGGCGATGATCACCAGGACCCACATCGAGGTGAGGAACAGGGTCAGCGTCGCCGCGCTGGTCTCGGCCTGGAGGGCGTCCGGGCCGCTGTAGTGGGCGCGGGCGAGCAGGTAGGTGACGAATGTGGCGACGGCCGCGATCACCCCGCCGGGGATCGCGTACCGCATGACCCGCTTCACGAAGTGCGGCTTCGCGCGTTCCGTGTTCGGCGCCAGGGCCAGGAAGAAGGCGGGGATGCCGATGGTGAGCGTGGACAGCAGGGTCAGGTGGCGGGGCAGGAAGGGGTACTCGACCTGGGAGCAGACCACCAGGACGGCGAGGAGGACCGAGTAGACCGTCTTGGTGAGGAAGAGGGTCGCGACGCGCGTGATGTTGCCGATGACGCGGCGCCCCTCGGCGACCACCGAGGGGAGGGTGGAGAAGCTGTTGTTGAGGAGGACGATCTGCGCGACGGCGCGGGTGGCCTCCGAGCCCGAGCCCATCGAGACGCCGATGTCGGCGTCCTTGAGGGCGAGGACGTCGTTGACCCCGTCGCCGGTCATGGCGACCGTGTGGCCCTTGGACTGGAGGGCGGCGACCATCTCCCGCTTCTGCTGCGGGGTGACGCGGCCGAAGACGGCGTTCTCGTCGAGGACGGCGGCCATCCCCTCGCGTTCGGCGGGCAGCTTGCGGGCGTCGACGGTGTTCTGCGCACCCGGCAGCCCGAGCTTGCCGGCGACCGCGCCGACGGAGACCGCGTTGTCGCCGGAGATGACCTTGGCCTTGACCTCCTGCTCGGCGAAGTAGCGCAGGGTGTCGGCGGCGTCGGGGCGCAGCCGCTGTTCGAGGACGACGAGGGCGGTGGGCCTGCTGCCGGTGGCCACGGCGGCGTCGTCGAGCTCGCGGGCCGAACGGGCCAGCAGGAGGACCCGCAGGCCCTGCTCGTTGAGGCCGTCGATCTCCTCCAGCGCCGGGTCCCCGGCGGGCAGCAGCACGTCGGGGGCGCCGAGCAGCCAGGTGTTGTTCTCGCCGTCGCCCTCGCTGAAGCTGGCGCCGCTGTACTTGCGGGCGGAGGAGAAGGGCAGGGACTCGGTGCAGCGCCACTCGGCGCTGTCGGGGTAGGCGTCGATGATGGCCTGGAGGCTGGCGTTGGGGCGCGGGTCGGACTCGCCGAGGGCGCCCAGCACCTTCCTGACGTAGGCCTGGTCCGCGCCGCCGAGGGGGCGCAGCTCGGTGACGTCCATGCCGCCCTCGGTGAGGGTGCCGGTCTTGTCCAGGCAGACGACGTCGACGCGGGCGAGGCCCTCGATGGCGGGCAGCTCCTGGACGAGGCACTGCTTGCGGCCGAGCCGGATGACGCCGACGGCGAAGGCGACGGAGGTGAGGAGGACGAGCCCCTCGGGGATCATCGGGACGATGCCGCCGACGGTGCGGGCGATGGCGTCCTTGACGTTGTTCTGCTTGACGACGAGCTGGCTGATGATCAGGCCGATCGAGGTCGGGATCATCATCCAGGTGACGTACTTGAGGATGGTGGAGATGCCGCTGCGCAGCTCGGAGTGGACGAGGGTGAAGCGGGAGGCCTCTTCGGCCAGCTGGGCGGCGTAGGCCTCGCGGCCGACCTTGGTGGCGGTGAAGGCGCCGCCCCCGGCGACGACGAAGGACCCGGACATGACCTGGTCGCCGGGCTTCTTGAGGACGGGGTCGGCCTCGCCGGTGAGCAGGGACTCGTCGATCTCCAGTCCGTCGGCCTCGCCGACGGTCCCGTCGACGACGACCTTGTCGCCCGGGCCGAGCTCGATGACGTCGTCGAGGACGATCTCGGAGGTGGAGATCTCCACGGTGGCGCCGTCCCGGCGGACGCTGGGTTTGGCCTCGCCGATGACGGCCAGCCCGTCGAGGGTCTTCTTGGCGCGCATTTCCTGGATGATGCCGATGCCGGTGTTCGCGACGATCACGAAACCGAAGAGGCTGTCCTGGATGGGCGCGACGATGAGCATGATCACCCAGAGGACGCCGATGATGGCGTTGAAGCGGGTGAAGACGTTGGCGCGGACGATCTCGGCCGTGGAGCGGGAGGAGCGGACGGGCACGTCGTTGACGTCGCCGCGGGCGACCCGCTCGGCGACCTCGGCGGTGAGGAGGCCGCCCGGCTTGAACCGGGGGGCGGGGGGCTTCACCGGGTGGACGGGATCCAGCTCGGCTCCCGCGTCGATGGCGGGGCCGGCGCCGGAGCGCTCCGGTCCGTCATGGTCGATCTTCGCCCGCTGCGTCATGCTTTCGACGGTAAAGGGCGCCGGGACGGTTCACCCGCCGAGAAGTCGGAAGATCCGACTTCAGGATGAGTGGAATCGTCCCCTGGTCGGGGTCGGGGCGGAGGCCGGGGTGGAGGCCGGGGCCGACGCCGGGGTGCTACCGCCCGGAGTCGGGCGTACCGGGCGTACCGGGCGCGCCGGGCGACGCGGGGTCCGCGCCGGCATCCTCGGCGGCGGCAGCGGCCGCCTGCTCGGCCGCGTGGCGCTTGAGGGCGGCGTCGCGGCCGCGGACGTACCAGATGCCGATGAGGCCGAGCCCGCCGCCGGCCGCGCAGGTCCACACCCACCACAGCAGGTCCCGGTCCGCGAACCACCCGTAGAAGGGCAGCTGGACGAGGAACATGGCGAACCAGAGGATCGTGCCGCCGGTGATGGTGGCGACCACCGGGCCCTCAAGGGGCTCGGGCGCCTCGTGCTGAGCAGTCCACTTCGCCATGGAGACCAGTCTAGGTGGCCGGATTTGGGGTCTACGCGCGGAGATGGACTGCCCCTCGTTCATGTGTTCATACTGAAACGGTTTGCCTACGGCCGGTTTCGTTCGTATGAACCACCCAATCAACCCGTTTGAGGACCGCATGAGCACCTCGGCACCCGCCGCGGCCCCCACCACCCGCCTCGACCGCTACTTCAAGATCTCGGAGCGCGGTTCGACCGTGGCCCGGGAGTTCCGGGGCGGCTTCGCGACCTTCTTCGCGATGGCCTACATCATCGTGCTGAACCCGATCATCCTGGGCAGCGCGAAGGACATGTACGGCAACCAGCTCGACAGCGGCCAGCTCGTCACGGCCACCGTGCTGACGGCGGCCTTCACCACCCTCCTCATGGGCGTGATCGGCAACGTCCCGATCGCCCTCGCGGCGGGCCTCGGCGTCAACACCGTCGTCGCCCTCCAGCTCGCCCCGCGGATGAGCTGGCCCGACGCCATGGGCATGGTGGTCCTGGCGGGCTTCGTGGTGATGCTGCTGGTCGCCACCGGCCTGCGCGAGCGGGTCATGAACGCGGTCCCGCTGGGGCTGCGCAAGGGCATCGCGATCGGCATCGGCCTGTTCATCATGCTGATCGGCCTGGTCGACTCCGGCTTCGTCACCCGCATCCCCGACGCCGCGCACACCACCGTCCCGCTCCAGCTCGGCAGCGGCGGCCACCTGCACGGCTGGCCGGTCCTGATCTTCGTGGTCGGCGTACTGCTCACGCTCGCCCTGCTGATCCGCAAGACGCCCGGCGCGATCCTGATCTCCATCGTGGTCATGACCCTGATCGCGGTCGCCGTACAGGCGGTCGCCGACCTGCCGGACCTGGCCTGGGGCCTGACCGTGCCGCAGTGGCCCGGCAACCCGGTGGCCGCGCCCGACTTCGGCCTCGTCGGCCAGGTCAGCCTGTTCGGCGGCTTCGGCAAGGTCGGCGTGCTGACCGGCGTGCTCTTCGTCTTCACCGTGCTGCTGTCCTGCTTCTTCGACGCGATGGGCACGATCCTCGGCGTCGGCGACGAGGCCAAGCTGACGAAGCCGGACGGCACCTTCCCCGGCATCAACCGGGTCCTGCTGGTGGACGGCCTGGCCGTCGCCGCCGGCGGCGCGACCTCGTCCTCCGCCACCACCTGCTTCGTGGAGTCCACCGCGGGCGTCGGCGAGGGCGCCCGCACCGGCCTGGCGAACATCGTGACCGGCGGCCTCTTCACCGTCTCGCTCTTCCTGACCCCGCTGGCCACCATGGTGCCCTCGCAGGCCGCCACCCCCGCCCTCGTGGCGGTCGGCTTCCTGATCCTGGCCGGCTCGGTCAGGGACATCGACTGGAACGACTTCACCATCGCCGTCCCGGCCTTCCTGGCCATGGTGATGATGGCGTTCACCTACTCGATCACCAACGGCATCGGCATCAGCTTCATCAGCTTCAGCGTGCTGCGCCTGGCGACCGGCCGGGGTCGCGAGGTCCCGGCAGCCATGTACGTCGTATCGGCGGTGTTCGTCTTCTACTACGCGATGCCGGCCCTCGGCCTCACGTAGCCGCCCGGAGCGGCGCGCGGTCACGTCAGACCGTAGAACTTCTCCGTCTCGTCGACCGCGGTCTTGAACCGCTCGTCGAAGTCATCGCGAATGAGCGTCCGGACGACATAGTCCTGGACGCTCATTCCGCGTTTGGCGGCATGGTTCCGGAGCCGCTCCAGCAGCTCCCCGTCTATGCGCACGCTCAGCACATGTGTCCCCATGCCGAAAGGGTCGGGCCAGACGGCGTGGACGCGTGTCGCTTTCCGCCGCCCACTCACCCGTACGAGTGACGACCCCCACCCGACCCCGACCCGGTTTTCCTTAGGAAAAGTAATGAGTTATTCTAAGTACATGCCTGACCTTTCCCATGGCGACGATGCTGCCGCCGTGAACGACCTCCGCTCCGCCGTCATGCGGCTGGGCCGGCGCCTGAAGCACCAGCGCGTCGACGAATCGCTGAGCCCGACCGAGATGTCGGTGCTCGGCACCCTCGCCCGCTGCGGCCAGGCCACCCCCGGTGAGCTGGCCCGGCGCGAGCACGTCCAGCCCCCGTCGATGACCCGCATCGTCGCCCTGCTGGAGGCCAAGGGACTGGTCAGGCTGGAGCCGCACCCCGAGGACCGCCGCCAGAAGGTGGTCAGCCAGACCGAGGAGGCCGAGGCGATGCTCGAAGAGAGCCGTCGCAAGCGCAACGCCTTCCTGGCCGGGCTCGCGGCCGAGCTCACCGAGGACGAATGGGCCAAGCTCCGCGAGGCCGCACCCGTCCTGGAGAAGCTCGCGCACCTATAGGAACGACGCCAGGAGGCGAACGCTTTTGAGTACGGGAACCGGAGCAGACTCCGCACCCGGCCACACATCCACCCCCTCTAGCGCGGTTCCCGCGGGCAGGAACTCCATGTTCAGCTCGCTGCGGATCCGCAACTACCGGCTCTTCGCGGCCGGCCAGGCAGTCTCGAACACGGGCACCTGGATGCAGCGCATCGCCCAGGACTGGCTGGTCCTCTCCCTGACCGGCTCCGCCTCCGCGGTCGGCATCACCATCGCCCTGCAGTTCCTGCCGATGCTCGTGTTCGGCCTCTACGGGGGCGTCCTCGCCGACCGGCTGCCCAAGCGGCCGCTGCTCCTGGCCACCCAGGGCGCCATGGGTCTGACCGGCATCGCACTCGCCGTCCTCACCCTGGCCGGACACGTCCAGGTCTGGCACGTCTACCTCGCGGCCTTCCTGCTCGGCCTGGTCACCGTCCTCGACAACCCGGCCCGCCAGACGTTCGTCTCCGAGATGGTCGGTCCCGCGCAGGTCGCCAACGCGGTCAGCCTGAACTCCGCCAACTTCCAGTCCGCACGGCTGGTCGGCCCGGCGATCGCCGGCGTGCTGATCACCGCCGTCGGCTCCGGCTGGGCCTTCCTGCTGAACGGGCTGTCCTTCGCGGCGCCCATCGCGGGCCTGCTGATGATGCGGACGCGCGAACTGCACCCGGTCACGCCGCAGCCGCGCGCGAAGGGCCAGCTGCGGGAGGGCCTGCGGTACGTCGCGGGCCGGCCGGAGCTCATCTGGCCGATCGTGCTGGTCGGCTTCATCGGCACCTTCGGGTTCAACTTCCCGATCTGGCTGTCCGCCTTCGTCGGTGACGTCTTCCACGGCGACGCCGGCACGTACGGGCTGTTCAACACCCTGATCGCGGCGGGCTCCCTGGTCGGCGCCCTGCTGGCCGCGCGCCGGGGCCGGGCGCGGCTGCGGGTGCTGGTGACGGCCGCGGTCCTCTTCTCCGCCCTGCTGCTGGTGACGGCGTTCGCTCCGTCCTTCTGGCTGTTCGCGGCGCTGCTGGTGCCCGTCGGGATGTTCGGCCTGACCGTGAACGTGGTGGCCAACTCCAGCGTCCAGATGGCCACCGACCCCGAGATGCGGGGGCGGGTCATGGCGCTGTTCATGATGGTCTTCACCGGCGGCACCCCGCTCGGGGCGCCGCTCGTGGGGTGGATCACCGACACCTACGGAGCCCGCCTCGGCATGGCCGCCGGCGGCCTGGTCTCGCTCGCGGCGGCACTCGGCGTCGCGGTGGTCCTCTCCCGGGTCGGCAACCTCCGCCTGAGCGTGAACCGCCACGGGATCACCTTCGTCCCCGCCGCCCGCCCCGACGGCGCCCGCGCACTGGTCAGAGCGGCGTAACCCTTCCCCTGCCCGGGGCCCGACGGGCACCCCCGGGCCCGGCCCCCGCTACGGGGTCCGGGCCCGTCCCGGGCGACCCGGGGCCGCACCCCACTCCCCCGGGCCGCCCGGACCGCCCGGGTGGCCCGGGTGGCCCGGGTGGCGAACCCCGAGCGCCGGGTGCCCGACACGGGGCCAACCCGCACAGGACACCGCGCCGGGCGGGGGGCGGTCCCATGCCCGGCACGGACGAGGCATGGACGCGGGCACGGACGCGGCATGGGCCCGGACACGGCACAGAACGGGCCCGGAAGCGGCCCCGGGCACGGGCACGAACGCGGGCACGGAGGCGGACGCGGGCACGGACCCGAACGCGAACCCCACCGCGAACGCGGGCACGGACCGGCGGCGGGCACGGGCCCGGTATCCCGCGCCGGGTCGGTTTCGGCGCCGGGTCGGTTTCGGCGGGGGGCCGCGGAGGCCGGGTGAGCGGGGATATCGTCGGGGCATGAGGCTGTTCGCCGCCGTGTTGCCGTCCGACGGGGCCGTCGAGGAGCTGCGGGCCGCGCTCGCCGGGGTGCCCCGCGGGGACGGGCTGCGGTGGACCGCCGAGGCGGGCTGGCACTTCACGCTCGCCTTCCTGGGCGAGGTCCCCGACCGCCTCCTCCCCGACCTGCACGCCCGCCTGGCCCGCGCGGCCACCCGTACCGAGCCCTTCGCACTGCGCCTGCACGGCGCGGGCCACTTCGGCGACCACGCCCTGTGGGCCGGAGCCGCCGGCGGCCTCGACACCCTGCGGCTGCTCGCCGAGCGGGCCGACGCCGCCGCCCGGCGGGCCGGGATCCCGATGGAACAGCACCGCCGCTACACCCCCCACCTCACCCTCGCCCGCAGCCGGGGCGCCGCCGACCTGCGGCCGTTCCTCGACGCGCTGGCGGGCTTCGAGGGCACGCCCTGGCGGGTCGACACCCTCAGCCTGGTCCGCAGCAACCTCCCCACCAGCGGTGTCCCCGGCGAGCAGCCCCGGTACGAGGTCGTCGAGGCCTGGCCCCTGACGGGCTGAGCCGACCCACGGCTCCCGCGGCCCGACCCCAACCCCCCGTCCACTCCCCCCGGGGGCGGGCAGCGCCCACCTCTGACGGGCCGCACGACCCCCGGCACCCGGCAGCCCCGGGCCGGGGCTGGGGCCGGCCCGAAGTGCCGACGGCAGCGGGCACAGGCTCAGGGCCACCCGCCCCGGAACCCGCCCGGCAATGGACCTCCGGCCGGGCGGTCCTCTCCCCGGTACGGGCCCCAGCACGCCCCGCGGGGGCCGGGGGCCGAGGCCAGCGGTCAGAGGCCGGGGGCGGGGCCCGGCCCCGAAGTCCCAACGGCAGCGGGCACAGGCTCAGGGCCACCCGCCCCGAAGGGGTCGGGCAGCCCGCCCGGCAGTGGCCCTCCGGCCGGGCGGCCCTGCCCCCTGTGCCAGGCCCCAGCACGCCCCACAGGGGCCGGCGCTCCCGGGCCCTGGTCCCCGAGCCGGGGCCGGGGACCACGGGGCCGGAGCCGGAGCCCGGGACCCCCCGCCCCCACCCGCCGCCGCCGGCAAAGGGCAGCGTTTCGGGACGGTTCATGTCGTGGTGGCCCGGACTTCGGGGTCCGGGATCCGTATTCCGGTGAAAAAGGAGCAGCAGAGGCGATCCCGGCATGCTCACACCCCGTACCCGCCCGCCTCCGCCCGCTGACGCACCGTGCCCCGATGACGGCCGCCCACCCCATCCCGTGGGCGGCCCGGCCCCTCCAGTCACCCTTGAAGGAGTCCCCGTGCCGTTCACCGAGCCCACCGCCACCCTCCCGGTCCCCTCCCGCGTCGCCACCCGGCGGAGGCTGCTGATGTGCCGTCCCCAGCACTACGACGTCACGTACTCGATCAACCCCTGGATGCACCCGGAGCACCGCACCGACACCGCCCTCGCCCTGCGCCAGTGGGAGCGGCTGCGCGACCTGTACCTCGACCTCGGCCACCTCGTGGAGGAGATCGACCCGGTCGACGGCCTCCCCGACATGGTGTTCGCCGCCAACGGCGCCACCGTGGTCGACGGCAAGGTCTACGGGGCCCGCTTCCGGCACGCGCAGCGCACCGCGGAGGGTCCGGCGTACCTCGACTGGTTCGAGCGCCGGGGCTACCGCGACGTGCTGTGGCCCGAGTTCATCAACGAGGGCGAGGGCGACATCCTCACCGTCGGCCGCCGGCTGCTGGCCGGCACCGGCTTCCGCACCGATCCGCGCTCGCACGCCGAGGCCCAGGAGTTCTTCGGCCTGCCGGTGACGAGCCTGACCCTCGTCGACCCGGAGTTCTACCACCTGGACACGGCGCTGGCCGTGCTCTCCGACGACGAGGTCATGTACTACCCGGCCGCCTTCTCCGAGGGCAGCCGGTCCGTGCTCCGCACGATGTTCCCCCGGGCGATCCTCGCCACCGCCGAGGACGCCGCGGTCTTCGGGCTGAACGCCTTCTCCGACGGCCGCCACGTGCTGCTGCCGGAGGCGGCGACCGGTCTGCGGACCCAGCTCAGCGAGCGCGGCTTCGAGCCGATCGGGGTCGACCTCTCCGAGCTCCTCAAGGCGGGCGGCAGCGTCAAGTGCTGCACCCTGGAGCTGCGCGACCGCTGAGTCACCGCCAACGAAGTTTCCGGAAAGGACCGTTGTGACCTCTGCGACCGCGATCGCGGACAGCTACACCCGCCTGCTCGACCTCCTGGGCGACGGAGGGGCCGACTACCGGCTGCTCCACCACGCCCCGGAGGGCCAGACCGAACTCGCCAGCCTCATCCGCGGCCACCGCCTCGAAGAGGCCGCCAAGTGCCTGGTCATCAGAGTCGCGCTGGGACGCAAACGACGCCGCTACGTCATCGCCGTCGTGCCGGGCCACCGGCGCGTCGACCTGGAGGCGGTACGGGCGGCGTACGGGGGCACCAACGCCTCCTTCGCCGTGCGGGCGGTCGCCGAGGAGCTGACGGGCTGCGCCAGCGGTTCGATCATGCCGGTGAGCTTCGACCCGTCGGTGGAGGTGGTGGTCGATCCGGAGCTGCTGGAGCAGGAGGAGATCTGGTTCAACGCGGGCCGGCTCGACGTGTCGGTGGCGCTGCGCACGTCGAGCTACGTCGCGCTGGCCCGGCCCCGGCCGGCCCGGATCACCGAGGAGCCCGCGCTGGTCCCCGCCGGCGGCTGAGCCCGCTCAGCCACCGCCGCCGTGGCTGAGGGTGACGTAGAGGTACTCGTCGAGGACCTTGGCCAGCGGGAGTCCGGGCCGGCCCAGCCGGGCGGTCAGCGCGTCCTCGTCCAGGCCGCTCTCGGCGAGCGCGGCCCGCGCCCAGGCCCGGCCGGTGCGCAGGTGCCGCTCGAAGGCGGCGGCGTCCCGCGCGCCGTGCATGCGGGTCGCGATCGCCGCGTCCCAGGGCATCACGGTGCGCGGCCGCAGCGCGAACAGGGCCTTGGCGGCGGCGGTCGGCCCGAGGGTGCGGCGGCCGAGCGGGAGCGCGGCCAGCTCCCCGTACGCGGCCGCGAGCCGGGTGACGTCCCGGTCGGCCAGGGCCGCGAGCGGGGCCCCGGGCAGGCTGTGCCGGCCCCACCAGTCGGCGAGGCCGGTCCCCAGCGGATCGGGCTCGCCGTCCCGCGGGTAGCGGATGCGGCAGCCCCAGGCGTTGAGCCAGCGGTGCAGGGCGGTGCGGTGCGCGGCCCGGGACAGGTCGAGGCCGGGCGCGGTGTCCGCGGTCAGCGCCAGCCAGCTGCGGTCGACGCCGGGGAAGGCCCCGAACACCGCGGCGGCCTCCCTCAGCCCGTCGAGGCCGGGCGCGGGCGGCAGCCCGTCCTCCAGGTGCGCGCGGGCCACCTTCGCCGGTACGCACATCCGCCAGGCGTCGGTGACCAGCTCGGCCAGCTCCCCGGGGTCCAGGGCGGACATCCGGGCGTGCACCCAGTTGTAGCGCAGGTCACCGGCGCCGGGCAGGGAGAACTTCGCCGGCTCGGACGCGACCAGCGCGGCCCGCTCCTCCTTGGGGAAGGCGAACCCGAGCTCGCTCTCGTCCCGGGAGAGGGCGAGGTAGACGATCCGCCCGATCCGGAACTTCACCCGGTCGCGGACGAGGTGTTCCTCGGTGCGCGGCAGCGCGAGCGCGAGCCGCCGTACGTCTTCCACGGTCACCACCATGGCGAAAGTCTCGCAGCCCCCGGCGCCGGGGGCGGGTGCGGTCGCGTTAGTCTCGACGGGTGGACCCGAAGACCAGAAACCGTGTCATGGCCGGTGTGCTCGTGCTGATGTTCGTCGTCGTCGCCGTGGCGGCCGCCGTCGGACAGTAGGACCCGACCGGCGGCCGCCCCCGGCCGACCCGCTACCAGGCGAAGGCCTCCGGCGTGGCCCCCGGCCCGGGGAAGATCTCGTCCAGGGAGGCAAGGAGCTCCCCGGAGAGCTCCAGCTCCACCGCCCGCAGCGCCGAGGCGAGCTGCTCGTCGGTACGGGGACCGACGATCGGTCCGGTGACGCCGGGCCGGGTCAGCAGCCAGGCCAGGGCCACTTCGCCGGGCTCCAGGCCGTGCTTGTCGAGCAGGTCCTCGTACGCCTGCACCTGCGCCCGTACCGAGCTGTTCGCCAGCGCGTCCGCCGACCGGCCGGAGGCGCTGCGCCCGGACCCGGCCGACTTGCGGATCGCGCCGCCCAGCAGGCCCCCGTGCAGCGGGGACCAGGGGATGACGCCGAGCCCGTACGCCTCGGCGGCCGGGATGACCTCCATCTCGGCGCGGCGCTCCGCGAGGTTGTAGAGGCACTGCTCGCTGACCAGTCCGAGCCGCCCGGTGCGGGCGGCGGTCTCGTTGGCCTGGGCGATCTTCCAGCCGGGGAAGTTGGAGGAGCCCGCGTAGAGGATCTTGCCCTGCTGGACGAGGACCTCGATGGCCTGCCAGATCTCCTCGAAGGGGGTCTGCCGGTCGACGTGGTGGAACTGGTAGACGTCGATGTGGTCGGTCCGCAGCCGCCTGAGGCTGTCGTCGACGGCGCGGCGGATGTTCAGGGCCGAGAGCCGGTCGTAGTTGGGCCACGCCGCGCCCTCGGGGGCCATCGAGCCGTAGACCTTGGTGGCGAGCACCGTCTTGTCGCGACGGCCGCCGCCCTGGGCGAACCAGGTGCCGATGATCTCCTCGGTGCGGCCCTTGTTCTCACCCCAGCCGTACACGTTGGCGGTGTCGAGGAAATTGATGCCGGCGTCGAGGGCCGCGTCCATCAGGGCGTGGCTTTCGGCCTCACCCGTCTGGGGGCCGAAGTTCATGGTGCCGAGGACGAGTCGGCTGACCTTGAGTCCGGTGCGTCCGAGCTGCGTGTACTTCATGGGCCCCAAGCCAACTGCTTCGAGTCCACTCCAGGCAAGACCCCACCGGTGTCGGCGTGTTACGGCTCGCGGGCGGGGCGGTAGGGACCGCCGACGCCCCAGGCCTGGTGCAGGACGGCCGCGAACTCGCCCGCCAGGCGGTGTTCTCCGGAGGCGTTGGGGTGGGTGCCGTCGTAGGTGTCGTGGGCGATCTCGTACGCCTGCGGGCGCGCGGCCAGCAGGACCGGCGAGGCGTCGGTGGTGAGGTCGGCGACCGCCTTGGCGAGCAGTTCGTTGAACCGGGTGACCTCCTCCGCGAAGGGCGGGTCCTCCTGGGCGCGGACGTTCGGGATGACGGGCAGGAACACCATGCGGATCCCGGGACGCGCCCGGCGCGCCGCGTCGACGAAGAGGCGCACGTTGGCGGCGGTCTGCTCGGCCTTGGTGTAGAAGCCGAGGTCGATCAGGCCGAGGGAGACGAGCAGGACGTCGGCGCGGCCCTCTGCGGCGGCGGGGCCGACGAGGGGTGCCATGTGCTGCCAGCCCTCGCCCCAGCCGGCGAGGTGGCGGCGGGCGTCGTCGGGGAAGCCGGGGGCGGCGTACGCGTGGCTGGTGCCCGCGCCGGTGTCGGCGTCGTAGAGCGCGGTGCGCGGGCCGACGATCTCGAAGGGGCCGTCCAGGGTGGCGGTCAGGTGCTGCCACATCCGGTAGCGCCAGGTGTAGTCGCCGGCGCGTCCGATGGTCATGGAGTCGCCGACGAACATGAAACGCATCCGGTCATCATCGCGGATCACGCGACAGGTACTCCTGTGATGCCGGACACGCCGGGCGGGCTGGCAGGCTGGGGGGATGCGCCTGTTGCCCGTGCGGACCGCCGTCCCCGCAGCCCTCGCCCCCGCCGCCCTGGTGGCCGCCGTCCTGCTGGCGGGTCCCGCCGCCGGTCCCGCCGCGGCCGACGACCGGCCCGGCGCGTCCGGGTTCACCATCACCGATCCGCGGATCACGGAGTCGAGCGGGCTGGCGGCCAGCCGGATCCACCCGGGCGTCTACTGGACGCACAACGACAGCGACGACGGCCCGTACGTGTACGCGGTGGACTCGGCGACGGGCCGGACCGTGGCCCGGGTGACGATGAGCGGCATCGGGACCCCCCGTGACGTCGAGGCCATCTCGCTCGGCCCCGACGGGCAGTTGTACGTCGGGGACATCGGGGACAACCGGGACGGCACCTGGGACCACGTGTGGATCTACCGCTTCCCGGAGCCGAAGGAGCTGCGCGACACCACCGTCAAGGCCGAGCAGTTCACGGTGACGTACGCCGACGGGCCGCGCAACGCGGAGGCCCTGATGGTGCATCCGGTGACGGGCCGGGCGTACATCGCGAGCAAGAACGAGCAGCGGGGCGGCCTGTACGAGGGCCCGGAGCGGCTGTCGGCGGACGGGCCCAACGTCTTCCGGCGGATCGCGGACGTGCCGTGGGTGACGGACGGGGCGTTCTCGCCGGACGGCGGGCACCTGACGCTGCGCGGCTACTTCACGGCCCGCACCTACCCGTGGAAGGACGGCCGGCCCGAGGGCGGGGGCGAGCGGGTGGACGCGCCCTGGCAGGGGCAGGCGGAGTCGGTGACGTACACCCCGGACGGGAAGACGCTGATGTTCGGGGCGGAGGGCGCGAACAGCAGGGTGGTGGCCGTTGCGGTGGCCCCGCCCGGGCCTGCCGCCGGGGGCGGTCCCTCCGCCTCCGGTCCGGCCCCCTCCGGTGCGGCGGGCGGCGGGAACGGGAACCGGGCGGACGGCGGGCCGGCCGGCGAGGGCGGCGGCTACGGCAGGGGCGTGCTCGTGCTGGCGGCCGCCACGGCCCTGGTCATCGGGGGAAAGCGGCTGTTCAGGCGGCGGTCCGACAGCTGAACGCGCGGGGAACCGGCGGGAGTCGGGCCGCGTCCCTGCCCACAGAACGGGACTGGTCATGTTCATGGCCGCCGTGGCGTGGTGGGAGGGGTACCGGAAATGAGAGCGGCGATGTCCTCGGCCGCCGTGGCACCGCGGGACAGGTTCGACTGGTTCACGGACGTCGTGGCGCGCTCCCTCGCGCCGACCGCGATCCGCTGCGAGGACCCCGGCGGTTTCCGCGCCGACGCCGCCGTGCTGGACCTGGGGCCCGTCCAGGTCTCCAGCTTCGACTACGCCCCGCTGCGCTCGCGCCGCACCCCGGGCCACATCCGCCGGGGCGACCCCGAGCAGTACCAGCTGGCCCTGGTCACCGGCGGCCCCATGTGGATCACCCAGCACCGGGCCGACTCGGGGCCGGTCTGCGGCGACCTGGTGCTGTGGGACACCTCCCACCCCTACGAGGCGGGCGCCCCCGGCGAGGACGACGCCCTCGTGCGCGCCGTCGTCCTGCAGATCCCCCGCACCGCGCTGCCGCTGCGCCCCGACCGGGTGGACCGGCTGCTCGCCCAGCGGATACCGGCCGGCCGGGGCACGGGCGCGGTCCTGGCCCAGTTCCTCGGCTCGGTCGACGCCCACGCGCAAGGCTGCGGGGAACGGGAGCTGGCCCACCTGGGCACCGCCGCCCTGGGGCTCGCGGCGGCCTGCCTCGCCGAACGCCTCGACGTCTACGACGACCTCCCCGCCGAGGCCCGCGAGGAGGTGCTGCTGCGGCAGATCGACGCCTTCATCGAGCACAACCTGGGCGACCCGGAGCTCACCCCCGGGATGGTCGCCGCCCGCCACCACATCTCGCTGCGCCGCCTGCACCTGCTGTTCCAGGGGCGGCCGGAGGGGGTCGCCGCCTCCATCCGACGCCGCCGGCTGGCGGGCTGCCGCGCCGACCTGCTGCGGCCCGCGCTGGCCGGGCGGCCCGTCCACGCGATCGCCGCCCGCTGGGGTTTCACCAGCGCGGCCGTCTTCAGCCGGGCGTTCCGCCAGGCCTACGGCACCAGCCCGTCGGACTGCCGCCGCACGGCCCGGGCCGCCCGACTGCGCTAGCCGCTGCGCTGCCGCTGCCGCTGCCAAAGGAGAGCCGGGGGGCCGTGGCGGGCCCCGCGGCCCCCACTGCGGGCCGCCCGGCTCCCCCCGGTAGGGGTGTTGCGCGCAAGGTCAACGATCCTTGCGCGCAGCGCACGGGCCGGTGGCCGGTGGCGGTCTAAGCTCGATTTCCGGCCACCGCCGGGGCAACCCGGCAGGGCCGCCCGCCGGGCCCCACGGGCCCCGGGCATCGCGGCCCGGGGCCGGGCCGGGCTCAGGCCCGGTCGTCGATCGGGATCTGCTGGTGCGGGCCCTTGCCGTTCACGGGGGTGACGGCAGGGGCTTGCGGGGCTTCCGGCGACGGCTGGGCCATCGAGGCCAGCATCTGCCGGGCCATGCCCAGACCCGCGCCGCCCATCGTGAGGGCCTTCGCGAACATCTCGGACATCCCCTCGGCGCCGTTGAGCAGCACCATGTGCTCGACGTTCCCGAACGCTCCCGCGCCCGCCTCGACGATCGCCGGCCAGTTCTCGGCGAGCTGCTGCGCGACCACCGCCTCCTGGTTCTCCGCCAGCGCGGCGGCCCGCGCCTTGATCGCCTCGGCCTCGGCGAGACCCTTCGCCTTGGCCGCCTCCGCCGCCGCCAGACCGTTGGCCCGCGCCGACTCGGCCGCCGCCAGGCCCTTGGCCTGGGTGGCCGCCGCCTCCGCCTCACCGCTCGCCCGCATCGCCGTCGCCGCCGCGAGCCCGCGCGCCTCGGTGGCCTGGGCCTCCGCGGACGCGGCCGTCCGCACCCGGGTCGCCTCGGCGGCCGCCGCCAGCTCCGTCTCCTTCGCCTTGGCCTGCGCCGCCGAGATGCGCGCGTCGCGCTCCGCCTCGGCGAGGGTCCTCGTCTGGTACGCCGCCGCGTCCGCGGGCTTGCGCACGTCGGCCTGGAGCTGCTGCTCGCGCCGGTGCGCCTCCAGCTCCGCGACCCGGGTCTCCTGGACGACGACCTCCTGCTTGGCCGCGGCCTCCGACAGCGGGCCCGCCTGGCGGGCGGTGGCCGCGGCCTTGTCCCGCTCGGCCTGGTAGCCGGCCTGGAGGATCTCGCTGTCGCGGGTGGCCTCCGCCATCCGCGCGAAGGCCGTCTGCTCGGCCTCGGTCGCCAGCCGGTTCGCCTCGGCCTGCGCGATGCGCGCGTCCCGCTGCACGGCGGCCGCGTGCGGCATCGCCAGGTTCTTGATGTAGCCGGTCGGGTCCTCGATCTCGTGGATCTGGAGGGAGTCCACGATCAGGCCGAGCTTCTCCATCTCGGTCCCGCAGGCCGCCCGCGTCTGCCCGGTCAGCTTCTCCCGGTCGCGGATCATGTCCTCGACCGTCAGACCGCCGACGATGGACCGCAGATGGCCCGCGAAGACGATGTGCACCCGCTCGGGCATCATCTTCTGCTGGTCCAGGAAGCGGCGCGCGGCGTTGGCGATGGACACCATGTCGTCGCCGATCTTGAAGATCACGACGCCCTTCACCCGCAGCGGGATGCCCTGGTGGGTGACGCAGTCCACGTTCAGCTGGGTCTCGTTCAGATCCAGCGAGAGCTTGCGGACCGCCTGCACCCCGGGGAGCACCAGCGTTCCGCGCCCGGTGACGATCCGGAACCCCATGCCCTCGCCGATGCCCTCGGTCTTGTGCGTGGAGCCGGAGATGACGAGCGCCTCGTTCGGTTCGGCCACCCGCCACATGAGCTTGAACAGGCCGATCAAGGCAATGATTGCGGCGAGCACGATTCCCGCCACGACGCCGATAGCCATCGGCAACGCCCCCTTATCGCGGTGCCGTTCGACACCGACGAGGGCGAGTCTGCGCCCGGTGGGGCCTCCGGAGAAGTGGCGGGATCGTTCTTGTCGCCATCTTGATACGCACGGGCGGCGCGAACGGCACGGACGGCCCGGACGGCCCGGACCGGCCCTGTCGGCGCGGCATGACAGGGTGGACGGATGACCGCGCACCCTTCCTGGCCCCCCGCCGACCTGCTCGCGGCGCGTGAGCGCGTCTACGGTCCCTGCGGGTTCGACTGCTCCGAGCCGGTCCCCGAGGCCGAGAGCGCCGCTTACGACGCGTGCGCGTTCACCCTGGACGGCCTCGCCGTCCGCTTCCGGTCGGCCAGGACCACGCCCACCAAGGCGGGCCAGTTCGTCACCGTGTGGAAGAGGTCCCCGGACGGAGGACCCATCGCGCCGTTCGACGTGTCGGACCCGGTCGACCTCTTCGTCGTCAGCAGCCGGGACGGCGACGGCTTCGGCCAGTTCGTCCTGCCGCTCGGCGTGCTCCGCCGCCGGGGCGTCGTCTCGGTGGACGGCGCCGGGGGCAAGCGTGCCTTCCGGGTCTATCCGCCGTGGGTGACCACCACCAGCCGGCAGGCGGAGCGTACGCAGGCCTGGCAGCTGGAGCACTTCCTGTCGCTGGACGGCCCCGTCGACACCGCCCGCGCGCGGGAGCTGTACCGCGCTCAGCCGGCCGGATAGGCGGCCATCACGTACACCGTGCGCGGCGGCAGGTGCTCGACGACCGTCACGAGGGTTCCGACCGTCAGCAGGCCCTCGCCCGGGGCCGGATGGGCGAGGAAGTGCTCGGCCCCGCCCCGGATCCGCACGATGACCTCCCCTACCAGGCCCGGCCCGACGGTCCCCGTCACCCGGCCGGTCATTCCCACCATGTCAGCGTCCGTCTCCCCCATTCCCCGAGGGTACGCGGGGAACGGGTGCGGGGAACGGATCCGCGGGACGGGTCAGGAGTGGCCGAGGTCGGCGGACGGGAGGTCCGCCTCCGGGACCGAGCCGGTGTCGGCGGGCCGCAGCGGGAACTCGTCCGTCGCCATCGAGTCGAGCACCGGCGGCGCCGGCCGGAGCGGCTTCGGCATGACGGCGGCCTCCGAATGGCCCCCGCACCCGTAGGAGAGGGACACCAGCCGGCCGTCGGCCGGTCCGAACTCGTTCGCGCAGATCCCGAAGGCCTGGCCCAGCGAGCCGCCGATCGCGACGAGGAAGCCGCAGGAGACGCACGACGCGGGCGCCGCCTGCGCCATCGGGGTCTTCGCGCCGAAGGACTCGTCCCAGCGGTCGGCCGCGCTGTGCAGCCCGTACCGCGAGAGCACCCGCGCCCGCCGCATGCCCAGTTCCTCGGCGACGGCCGTGATGGAGCCGCGCGCGGGGACGACCACCCGGTCGGTGACGTCGGCGTCCTCGGCCTCGACCAGTTCGGCCATCTCGGTGGAGACCACCGCGTTCGGCGGCGGGGCGTCCTCACCCGAGTAGCCCGGCTCCAGCCGCAGGTCGTCCGCGTCCGTCGGGAGCAGGTCGCCGGGGCCCATGTCCCCCGGGCGCAGCCGCTCGCTCCACGGCACCCACTCGGGTGCCTGGAGGGCGTCCTCGCCGGGCAGCAGCACCGTTTCGTTGAGGGTGACGTTCTTCGCGCGGGAGGCGCGGGTCACGGTGACGGCCCAGCGCCAGCCGCGGTAGCCCGGTTCCTTGCACTCGAAGAAGTGCGTGACGACCCGGTCGCCCTCCGCGACGGCGGAGACGTGCTCGCCCACCACGCCGGGGAAGGCGGCCTCCTCGGCCGCCGCGCGGGCGAGTTCTACCGCCTCGACGCACAGGCGGTCAGGGGTACGCGGGGTACGGCTTCGCGTCGTCGTCGCAGCACTCACAGGTCTCGTTCTCTCCTACGCCGTCTCACGAGTGCGCCGTCCGTACTGTCGTCCACAACGACCCGTCGGTCTCGTCCGTACGTAGCGCGGGCGGAGCGGACCAGAGGGCCGCGTCGACGTCCGCGCCCGATCGGCCTCGGGCGCACCCCACTGCGATCCATTCTGCGGGATCGCGAAGAGGCGCGCGGCCAAGAGCAACCGCCGGTGGCGCGCTACGCACGCTACCTCCTCCGAAGCCTTCGGCCCACATGCGAGGTCCGATTCGCGGACATCCCGGTGGCCCGCGACGCGCCGGGGCGGCTCCGGGAGGGCCGAGTGGGGCACTATGGCCACGTGGCACCCGTACGGTCGTCCGTCGACGGCTCGGGACCGGCCAGACGGGCCGGCCGGGCCGTCGGGCGTGCCCTGCACCTCCCCATCACCGGTACGGCGCGCGGGATCCGGCGCGCCACGCACGCCCACGGGGCGGGTGAATCGGGCCTCGGCCGGCTGATCGAACTGCACGCCATCAACGGCGCCGGCGATGTGATGATCACCGTGGCGCTGGCCTCCACGGTGTTCTTCTCCGTTCCCACGGACGAGGCGCGCGGCCGGGTGGCCCTGTACCTGGCCATCACCATGGCCCCGTTCACCCTGCTGGCCCCCGTGATCGGGCCGCTGCTGGACCGGCTGCCGCACGGGCGGCGGGCGGCGATGGCGTGCGCGATGCTGGCGCGGGCCCTGCTGGCGGTGATGATGTCCGGCGCGGTGGCCACGGGCGGCCTGGAGCTGTACCCGGCGGCGCTGGGGGTGCTCGTCGCGTCGAAGGCGTACGGGGTCGTGCGCAGCGCCGTGGTGCCGCGGCTGCTGCCGCCGACGTTCTCACTCGTCAAGGCGAACTCCCGGGTCACGCTCGCCGGCCTGCTCGCGACGGGCGCCGCCGCGCCGGTGGCGGCCGGGCTGCACGCGATCGGGCCGCCGTGGCCGCTGTACGGGGCCTGCGCGATCTTCGTGTGGGGGACGTTCGCGGCGTTCCAGCTGCCGCACAAGGTGGACGAGGCGAAGGGGGAGCGGCGGGCGCGGCTGTCCACCCACGAGGCGCACTCGAAGCGTCCGGGGCTGCGGACGGTCAGCCGGCCGGTGCTGTGCGGGCTGCTGGCGAACGCGGCGATGCGCGCCCTGTCGGGGTTCTTGATCTTCTTCCTGGCGTTCCTGCTGCGCGAGCACCCCCTGGCGGGGCAGAGCGCGGCGGTGTCGCTCGGGATCGTCGGCGTGTCGGCGGGAGTGGGCAACGCGGCGGGGACGGCCGTGGGCTCCTGGCTGCGGGCCCGGGCCCCGGAGGCCATCATCGCGGCGGTGCTGTCGGTGACGCTCGCGGTGGCGGTGCTGGCGGCGGTGCTGTTCAGCGGGCTGCTCATGGCGGTGCTCGCCGGGACGGCCGGGTTCTGCCAGGCGCTGGCGAAGCTGTCGCTGGACGCGATGATCCAGCGGGACGTGCCGGAGGCGGTGCGGACGTCGGCGTTCGCCCGGTCGGAGACGGCGTTGCAGGTGGCGTGGGTGCTGGGCGGCGGGATCGGGATCGTGCTGCCGTTGAACGGGGTGCTGGGGATGGCGGTCGCCGCGACGATGGTGGCCGCGGGCACGGTCATGGCCCTCCGCGGCCTCCTGGCGACCCCGCGCACCCACCGCCCGGGCTCCGCCCGCCCCCGCGTGGCCTGACGGCCCCCTGCGGCCCGGTACCCCACCGGCGCGGGGCGGGCCCTGCCCGCCGTCCGGGGGCCGCAGTCCGGGGCCCGCCGTCCGAGGGCCGCCGTCCGGGGCCGGATCGCCGCTGCGCGGGCCTTCTCCCCGCCCCGCCCTTCCTCCGTTCCCGCCTCGAACGCCGGCGCGGCTCACCACCCGGCGCTCCGCGCCCGGGGCGGTGCCCGTGGGCCGGGCGCGGCCGGCTCGCGGGCGGCCGGGGCACGGGGCCCAGGCTCGGCCGGGTGCCGCCGGCAGGGTCCGGGGCGGCGCCCCATCAAGGCCGGGCCGGGGGCCGGGGCGCCGCCGCGCGGGTGGTCCCGTACCGCCCGGCCAGGGCCGTGGCGTGGCCGAAGACCCCCCGTGCGGCGGCGCGGGCCGGTGGCCCGATAGCCTTCGGCTCATGACCGCACCGCTTTTCCCGGGTAGGGCCCGCCGCAGCGTCGCGGCCCTCGGAGCCGTCTCTGCCGGCCTCCTCCTCCTGTCCGCCTGCGACAAGCCGACGCCGCTCGCGACGGTGACCGTCGGCAGCTCGTCGGTGTCCGCCGAGTCCGACTGCCGCGGCGACGGCAAGGAGCTCTCCATGGACAAGGTCCAGGAGTGCCTCACCGGCCTCAAGAACGCGAAGACCATCGAGTACGGCCGCGGCGACACGCTGCGCCTGGGCGTCGAGCCCGCCGTCGTCGAGGACGGCAAGAAGTGGCAGGCGGTCCTCGACGGACAGCCGATCACCGAGCCGTCCAGCAACACGTACCGCAGCTTCCAGGGCGCCGACGTCTTCGCGACCGGCGGCCAGGGCGAGGCCCCGGCCTCGAAGATGCTCGGTCTCGTCCAGGTCGGCGAAGACGGCAAGCCGCTCGCCGTCTGGTCCTTCAAGCTCAAGCTGAAGTAAGCCGGGCACCGTCGTGCGCGCGCTCGTCGTGACCGCGGTGGCCGCGGAGGCCGACTCCGTGGCCACCGGTCTGACCCCTCATCCGGACCCGGTCACCCCCGAGCCGCGCACGCTGCGCGGCGGGTACCTCATCACCCGCCGTGACCTGCCCGGCGGCGCCGTCGACGTGCTCGTCGGCGGTGTCGGCCCGGCCGCGGCCGCGGCCGCCACGGCCACCGCGCTCGCGCTGGCCGACTACTCGCTCGTCATCTCCGCCGGCATCGGCGGCGGGTTCGTGCCCGCCGCCCCGCTCGGCTCCCTCGTGGTCGCCGACGCGATCGTCGCCGCCGACCTGGGAGCCGGCACCCCCGACGGTTTCGTCCCCGTCGACGCGCTCGGCTTCGGCCGGAGCGTGCACCTGCCGCCCGCCGGGCTGGCCGCCCGGTGCGCCGAGGCCACCGGGGCGCTGCTCGCTCCCGTGCTGACCGTGTCCACCGTCACCGGCAGCGCCTCCCGCGCCGCCGAGCTGGCCGCCCGCCATCCGATGGCCGGGGCCGAGGCCATGGAGGGGTTCGGGGTGGCGGAGGCCGCCGCCGCGTACGGGCTGCCCGTACTGGAGGTCCGTGCCGTGTCCAACGCCGTCGGACCGCGCGACCGGGACGCCTGGCGGATCGGGGACGCGCTGGGCGCGCTCGCCGCCGGATTCCGGGCGCTGGGCCCCGTACTCGTCTCCTGGGGAGAACGCCATGAGCACCGCTGAGCCGATCGCGATCGCCTACTCGCCCTGCCCGAACGACACCTTCGTCTTCGACGCCTGGGCGCACGGCCGGGTCCCGGGCGCGCCCGCCCTCGACGTGACCTTCGCCGACATCGACGTCACCAACGGCATGGCCGAGCGCGGCGAGCTGGACGTGCTGAAGGTGTCCTACGCGGTGCTCCCGTGGGTGCTGGAGGAGTACGCGCTGCTGCCCTGCGGCGGCGCCCTGGGCCGGGGCTGCGGACCGCTGGTGCTGACGCGCGAGCCCGGCCTGGACCTGGGCGGGAAGACCGTCGCGGTGCCGAGCGAGCGCTCGACGGCGTACCTGCTGTTCCGGCTGTGGGCGGCGGACGTGCTGCCGTCGGGGGTCGGCGAGGTGGTCGTGCTGCCGTTCCACGAGATCATGCCGGCGGTGCGCGACGGGCGGGTGGACGCCGGGCTGGTCATCCACGAGGCCCGGTTCACCTACCAGGACTACGGGCTGCACTGCCTGGCCGACATGGGCGAGCACTGGGAGTCCACGACCGGTCTGCCGATCCCGCTCGGCGCGATCATCGCCAAGCGCTCCCTGGGCGCCGGGACGCTGCGCGCGCTGGCCGACTCGGCGCGGGAGTCGGTGCGGATGGCCTGGGAGGACCCGGAGGCGTCACGGCCGTACGTCCGCGCGCACGCGCAGGAGCTGGACCCGGCGGTCGCCGACCAGCACATCGGGCTGTACGTCAACGAGTTCACCGCCGACCTGGGCGAAGCCGGGTACGCGGCGGTCCGCGGGCTGCTGACCAGGGCCGCCGCCGAGGGGCTGGTTCCGGCCATCGGTCCGGACGCGCTGCGCTTCCCGTAGCCGAACGGCACGGCCGGCGCCGGACGCGCACGTGCCCCGCGGCTCCGGGGAGCGGCGGGGCACGCGCGGACGCGACGGGATCAGACGTCGAGCTGGTCGGCCACCGCGCGGAGCAGGCCGGCGATCTTCGTGCCGTGCACCTTGTCGGGGTAGCGACCGCGCTCCAGCATCGGGGTGATGTTCTCCAGCAGGGTCGTGAGGTCCTGCACGATCGAGGCGAGCTCGTCGGGCTTGCGGCGCTGGGCGGCCGCGACCGAGGGTGCCGGATCCAGGACCGTCACCGAAAGTGCCTGGTCACCGCGCTGTCCTGCGACGACTCCGAACTCGACGCGCTGCCCGGGCTTGAGGGCCTCGACCCCGTCGGGAAGCACCGACGAGTGGACGAAGACGTCGCCGCCGTCGTCGCGGGAGAGAAAGCCGAAGCCCTTCTCGCTGTTGAACCACTTGACCTTGCCGGTAGGCACGTCCGTCCTCTGTCCTTGTGCTCGTCGGGTCCGGTGGGCCGTGATGAGCGGCTCCGGATAGCAGTGCGGCGGGTCCTTCGACCCGCCCCCTCCAGGCTAGTGGTCCGGAAACGGGTGACAAGACGTTCCCCGGTCCTTCCCGCTCCACTGCTTCGGCCAGGGAACTACCCTGGTGGGGTGACTGTTACTCCTCATCCCGACGACGCGCGGCCCGGCGACGGGCTCGTCAAGGCCGGCGGCATCGTGTTCGCCCTCGGCGCCGTGGCGACCCTCGTGACGATGGCCCCGCTGTTCCTCGGCACCGATCCGTTCCCGTCGTACGCGTGGGCGGTGTGCATGCTCATGGGCGTCGGGTTCGCCATCTCCGCGGCGGGCGTGCTGCGTTCCGCCGCCGCGCAGCGCAAGGCGGCCCGGGAGTCCCAGGCCGCCTGACGGCGCGTACGGTGCTCAGACCTCGCGGGTGGCGACGTACTCGGCGAGCCACTGCGGCAGCGCGGTGAGGTCCGGCAGCACCACGTCGGCGCCGGCGGCGCGCAGTTCGTCCTCGGGACAGGGGCCCGTGGGAACCGCGACTGAGAGCGCTCCCGCGGTGCGGGCGCCGCGGACGTCGCCGACGTGGTCGCCCACGTAGATCTGGGCCCCGTGCTCGCGCAGGGCGCCGGCCTTGGCCTCGGCCCACAGCCAGCCGATGACGGCGTCGGGTTCGATGCCGAGGTGCTCCAGGTGGTGGATGGCGTTGGGGGTGTTCTTGGCCGTGACGACGATCGCGCGGCCGCCGAGGGCCTGGACGGCCTTGATCGCCTCGCGGGCGCCGGGCATGGCCGGGGTCGGCTCGATGGCGTGCGAGGGGTACATCTGCCGGTAGCGGTCCGTCATCTCCGGGATCTCCTCGGGCGTGAACCAGTACGCGAGTTCCTCCTCCAGGGGCGGACCGAGGCGGGTGATCGCCTGGTCCGCGTCGATGAACCTGCCGGTGGCGGCGGAAAGGGCCTGGTAGGCGGCCTTGATGCCGGGACGGGAGTCGATGAGGGTCATGTCGAGGTCGAACCCGACGGTCAGCTGCGGGGGGATCGTGGGCTCAGGGGGGGTGGAAGTCATGGTTCCCATTTTGCAGAGGCCCGGCAAAGTCGAGGGAAAGTACATCGACCCGCCTCCTGGCGCGCGCTGAAATTTAGCGAAATGTCAGCTCGCCCCCCTGGTGAATCCTCCAGGCAGTCTCCAACGACACTTAAATCGGCATGACCGGGCGGGACCACCCGGCCCGTCCGGAAGGCCCGACGGGACTGCCCGAACGGTCTCGAAGGGGCCACCCGGACTGCCCGGACGGACCGGAGGGGGTTCCCGCCCAGCGGCTAGCGGCGGCGGGAGCGCCAGGCGAGGTAGCCGGCCGTGGTGATGCCCGCCGTACGGGCCAGGGCGGGCCACAGGTCGCGGAAGGCCGCGCCCACCTGCTCGCGCGGCAGCTCCTCGCCCCAGTTGCCGGCGGCCCGGCCCCACACCCACAGCATCCCGGCCGTGAAGACGGCAGCGGGCAGCCCGAGGAGGACCCACTTGCGCTCGGCGGGGCCGAGGACCCGGGAGGCGTAGGCCAGCAGCACGCCGGCCCCGAGCAGGGGCCAGTACGCGCTGATCGTCCCGGCGAGCAGCAGCAGGGCCGCCAGCAGCAGGAAGACGTGGGGGCGCGGGCGGGCCGCCGGCGGGGCGGGGGCCTCCTGCGGTCCGGCCGCCGCCTTGCGCAGCTCGCGGCGCTCCCGCAGGAACCGTACGAACCGACGGCCCGCGGAGCCCTCCGGCGCGGGGGGCGTCCCGGGGGCCGGGGGCTCCTCCTCGGCCTCCTTCTCGGGCTTCCTGAAGAGGTCCGGGATCTCGATGCCGCCCGCGAAGCCCTCCACCTGCGGCCCCGCCCCCGACGCGCCCGGGGCGAAACTCCACCAGTCGGGCTCGACGCCGTCGGCGGGGCCGAGTTCGTCGAGTCCGGCGAGGTGGGGCGGGACGTTCCGCGGCTCCGGCGGCGGCGGGGCCGCCTGCCTGCGCCGCAGTCCGCCACCGCGCTGCACCGGGACCGCGGGGACCGACGGCGCCGCGGGGGCGGGTGCGGGCGCGGGACGGGTCGGTTCGCCCAGGGTGTCCAGGACCTCCTCCGGCGTGCCGATCCGCTCCAGGATCCGCCGCACGGCCGCCGGCGTCTCCGGTTCGTACTTGGCGCGCCGACGGTCGATCTCGTCCCGCAGCCCCGACACCAACCGCATCCGGTCGCCCGACGACAGCTGCCTGCGCTGCGCCAAGTCCCCGACCCGGCTCAGATATTCGTAGACCAGATGGTCGCTCTCGATCCCCACGCCCCGGCTCCTCACGTCCCGCCTGACAGGAAGGTAGCGCGTGCGTCCATGGAGCAGCCGACGGCACAGCGGATACCGTTGACCGGATGGGGACCGGCCGACGACCGGCCGACGTGACCAGGAGGCGACCACCGTGCCCGAGGCAAGCACCGGCAGTGCTACGGCGAACCCCCCGCGCTCCCTCGCCGAGGCGCTGCGCGCCCGCGACGACGTGGCGCTCGCCGCCCTGCTGCACGCACGCCCGGACCTGCTGAACCCGGTGCCCGGCGACGTCACCCAGCTGGCGACCCGGGCCGGCACCCGCGCGTCGGTGGTGCGGGCCCTGGACCGGCTGGACCGGTTCGCGCTGCAGACGGCCGAGGCCCTCGCGGTGGCGCCCGACCCGTGCCCGTACCCGGTGCTGGAATCGCTGCTGACCGGCGGCGAGGACGAGGCCGCCCGCGCCGCCCTCCCCCGGGCCCTGGGCACCCTGCGCGACCAGGCCCTGGTGTGGGGCGACGAGGAGCGGCTGCGCCTGGTGCGCACCGCCCGCGAGTTGCTGGCCCCGTCCGCGCAGCGGCCCTCGCCGACGGGGCTGGGGCCCACCGTCGCCGAGGCCACCGCCGGGATGTCGCCGACCCGGATCCAGGAGATCGTCGCGGCGGCGGGGCTGCCCGCCACCCATGACCCGGTGTCGGCGGTGACGGCCCTGACCGGGCTGTTCACCGACCCCGAGCGGATGTCGGCGCTGCTGGACGAGGCCCCGGCCGAGGCCCACCAGGTGCTGGAGCGGCTCGTGTGGGGGCCGCCGTACGGGGAGGTGACCCCGAACCCGACGCCGCCGGTGCGCTGGCTGCGCGACCGGGGGCTGCTGCTTCCGGCGACGGCCCGGACGGTGGTGCTGCCGCGCGAGGTGGCGCTGCACCTGCGCGGCGGGCTCGCGCACCGGCGGACGGCGCCGCTGGCCCCGGAGGTCGGCGCGCACCGGGAACACCGTCCACAGCTTGTGGACGCGAACGCCGCCGGGCAGGCGCTGGCCGCGCTGGGGACCGTCGAGGAGCTGGTGAAGTCCTGGGAGCACGCCGGGCCGCTGGTGCTGCGGGCGGGCGGGCTCGCCGTACGCGACCTCAAGCGGGCGGCGTCCACGCTGGACACCACCGAGGCGTCGGCGGCGTTCTGGGTGGAACTGGCCTACGCGGCCGGGCTGCTGGCCGGCGACGGCGAGGCCGACGAGCGGTACGCGCCCACCCCCGCCTTCGACGACTGGTGCGAGCTGCCGCCCGCCGAGCGGTGGTCGGCGCTGGCCTCGGCCTGGCTGCCCGCCACCCGTACGGCCGGGCTGGTCGGCGAGCAGGACGCCAAGGGCCGCACCCTGTCGGCGCTCGGCCCCGACCTGGACCGCTCCGCCGCACCGGAGGTCCGCCACCGGGTCCTGGACCTGCTGGCCGACCTGCCCGAGGGCGGCTCCCCCGACCCGGACGCGCTCCTGGACCGGCTCGCATGGGAGCGGCCCGTGCGCGGGACCAGCGACCTGCGGGCCCGGCTCGCGCACTGGACCCTGACCGAGGCCGAGGTCCTGGGCGTCACCGGCCGGGGCGCGCTCAGCGCCTTCGGACGGGCCCTGCTGCGCCGCCTCGACCCGGCGCCGCTGCTGTCCCCGCTGCTGCCGGAGCCGGTGGACCACGTCCTGCTCCAGGCCGACCTGACGGCGGTCGCGCCGGGTCCGCTGCGCCGGCCGCTCGGGGACACCCTGGCGGTCCTGGCCGACGTGGAGTCCAAGGGCGGGGCGACGGTGTACCGCTTCACGCCCGGGTCGGTGCGCCGGGCCCTGGACGCCGGGCACACCGCCGTGGACCTGCACGCCTTCCTCACCGAGCACAGCCGGACCCCGGTGCCCCAGCCGCTGGCGTACCTGATCGACGACGTGGCCCGGCGGCACGGGCACCTGCGGGTCGGGGCGGCCTCCTCGTACGTGCGCTGCGACGACGACGCCGTGCTGGGCGAGATCCTGGCCGACAAGCGGTCGGCCGGGCTCGGGCTGCGCCGCCTCGCGCCGACCGTGCTGGCCGCCCAGGCCGAACCGGGCGCGCTGCTGGAGGGGTTGCGGGCGATGGGCTACGCCCCGGCCGCGGAGTCCCGTACCGGCGACGTACTGGTGGCGCGGGCCGACGCGCACCGCACCCCGGCGCGGTCGGCGCCGGTGCCGGTGCCGGACGGGCCGCCGGTACCGGACGCCACGCTGCTGGGCGCGGCGGTACGGGCGATCCGCGCGGGCGACCTCGCGGCGACGGCGGTCCGCAGGGAACCGGCCCCCTCGGGCGGCGGTGACGTGCCGGCTCCGGGTGAACTCCCGCGCACGAGCTCGGCGGAGACGCTGGCGACGGTGCAGGCGGCGGCGCTGACCGGTTCGGCGGTGTGGATCGGGTACGTGAACGCGGAGGGGGCGGCGAGCCAGCGGGTCATCGCCCCGGTGCGGGTGGAGGGCGGCTTCGTCACCGGTTACGACCACACGGCGGACGAGGTGCGCACGTACGCGCTCCACCGGATCACGGGGGTCGCGGAACTGGCGGAGGACCAGGTCTGAAATCCGCTGGCCGACGGGCGCGCGGGCAGGGCAGTCTGACGGCATGTCCGCACTTCCCGCCGCCCGCACCGCACCCGCCGCGACGCCCGCGCCGGCCGGCACCCCCGCCGCACCCGGGGCGACGCACACGCCCCTCGCCACGCCCGCACCCGCACCCGCACCCGCCGCGACGCCCGCGCGCCAGATCCGTGCGGCCCACACCACCACCACGGTCACCGTCTACCAGGCCTACTCCCCCGCCCTCGGCCTCCCGGCGGCCCGCGACGGCCGCTTCCCGCCCGCCTGGAAGCGCGAGCGGATGACGTGGATCAAACCGTCGTTCCTGTGGATGATGTACCGCTGCGGCTGGGCCACGAAGGCCGGCCAGGAGACCGTGCTCGCCGTCGAGATCACCCGTGCGGGCTTCGACCTCGCCCTCGCCGGCGCCTGCCTCTCGCACTACGCCCCCCGGGTGCACGCGGACCGCGACGCCTGGAAGGAGTCGGTGCGCGGCACGTCGGCCCGGGTCCAGTGGGATCCGGAACGCGACCCGCAGCTGAACCCGCTGCCGTACCGCTCGCTCCAGCTCGGGCTGTCGGGCTCCCTGTCGCGGGCCTACGCCGACGAGTGGACGGTCTCCATCCGCGACGTCACCCCGCTGGCCCGGGAGGTCCACGGACTGCTCCGGACCGGCGACACCGACGCGGCCCGGGCCCTCCTGCCCGTCGAAACCCCGTACCCGGCGGGCCCGCTGCCTCACCTGGGCGCGTAGTCGATCCTCCCGGCGTCGAAGGGCCACGCCTCGGCGAGCCAGCGGGACACCGTCCGGTACACCTCGGCGTCGAGGTGCGCCCGGTCCTGCCGCACCCAGGAGCTGACCCGCACCCGACCGGGGTCCTCCCTGCCGGGATGGATGTAGAGGCACCCGATGACCTCGTCCGCCCCCTCCAGCACGCTGTACGTGAACCCGCGCCGCTCGGCGAACTCCCGCGCGTGCCGCTCCAGGTCCGCGAGGTTGGCCTCGGCCGACATCCCCTCCACCGGCGGCCAGCCCCGCCCCACGAAACCGGGCGTGGCCCGCATGTGCGCGATGCTCCCGGTCCAGGCGGCCAGATCCCTCGCGTTGTGCTCCGCACCGAGCGGCTCCAGCCGGAACCCGCCCGCGTCCAGCCCCACCGGCACGACGAACCCGTCCGGTACGAAATCCCGCTGATCATCACTCATGCCCCGGACCGTACGCACCGCCTCCCCGGCCGCGCACCGCATTTCCCCACCGGGCACCGGGCGGGCACCGGGCCGTCCGCGCGGCGCAGAACCCTCCCGCCCGCCCGGCGATACGGCAGACTGGAGGTTTGCCCGTCCTCGTCCGGACGGGCACCCACGCCGGAAAGGGGCGTTTGTGAACGGGCCTCTCATCGTCCAGAGCGACAAAACCCTCCTGCTGGAGGTCGACCACGAGCTCGCCGGTGCCGCGCGCCGGGCCATCGCGCCCTTCGCCGAGCTGGAACGGGCGCCCGAGCACATCCACACCTACCGGATCACCCCGCTCGGGCTGTGGAACGCGCGGGCCGCCGGGCACGACGCCGAGCAGGTCGTCGACGCGCTCGTCGAGTTCTCCCGGTACCCCGTCCCGCACGCGCTGCTCGTCGACGTCGCCGAGACCATGGCCCGCTACGGGCGCCTGACCCTCTCCAAGCACCCCGTCCACGGACTGGTCCTGACCAGCACCGACCGGCCCGTGCTGGAGGAGATCCTGCGGTCCAAGCGGATCGTCCCGCTGGTCGGGGCCCGGATCGACGCCGACACCGTGGCCGTGCACCCCTCCGAGCGCGGGCAGATCAAGCAGACCCTGCTGAAGCTGGGCTGGCCCGCCGAGGACCTCGCCGGGTACGTCGACGGCGAGGCCCACGCCATCGACCTCGTCGAGGACGGCTGGGCGCTGCGCCCGTACCAGCAGCAGGCCGTCGAGGGCTTCTGGCACGGCGGCTCCGGTGTGGTCGTACTGCCCTGCGGCGCCGGAAAGACCCTGGTCGGCGCGGGGGCCATGGCCAAGGCCAAGGCGACCACGCTGATCCTGGTGACCAACACGGTCTCCGCGCGCCAGTGGAAGCACGAGCTGATCAAGCGGACCTCGCTGACGGAGGAGGAGATCGGCGAGTACTCCGGCACCCGCAAGGAGATCCGCCCGGTCACCATCGCCACGTACCAGGTCCTCACGACCAAGCGGAAGGGCGTCTACCCCCACCTGGAGCTCTTCGACTCCCGGGACTGGGGGCTGATCCTCTACGACGAGGTGCACCTGCTGCCGGCCCCCGTCTTCAAGTTCACCGCCGACCTCCAGGCCCGCCGCCGGCTCGGTCTGACCGCGACCCTGGTCCGGGAGGACGGCCGCGAGTCGGACGTGTTCTCGCTCATCGGGCCGAAGCGGTTCGACGCCCCGTGGAAGGAGATCGAGGCGCAGGGCTACATCGCGCCCGCCGACTGCGTGGAGGTCCGCGTCAACCTCACCGAGTCGGAACGGCTCGCGTACGCGACCGCCGAGACCGAGGAGAAGTACCGCTTCTGCGCGACGACCGCGACGAAGCGCAAGGTCACCGAGGCGCTGGTGCGCAAGCACCAGGGCGAGCAGACCCTGGTCATCGGCCAGTACATCGACCAGCTCGACGAGCTGGGCGAGCACCTGGACGCGCCCGTCATCAAGGGCGAGACCTCCAACGCGCAGCGCGAGAAGCTCTTCGACGCGTTCCGCGAGGGCGAGATCAGCGTGCTGGTCGTCTCGAAGGTCGCCAACTTCTCCATCGACCTGCCCGAGGCCACCGTCGCCATCCAGGTGTCCGGCACCTTCGGCTCGCGGCAGGAGGAGGCGCAGCGCCTGGGGCGGGTGCTGCGGCCGAAGGCGGACGGGCACGAGGCGCGGTTCTACTCGGTCGTCGCGCGCGACACGATCGACCAGGACTTCGCCGCGCACCGCCAGCGGTTCCTGGCCGAACAGGGCTACGCCTACCGGATCATGGACGCCGACGAGCTGCTGGCGAGCGACTGACCTCCCGTTCCAGGGGTGAGCGCGGCCCGGGGAGCCGGCCCGCCGGGAGCGGGTCCGGGCCGGGCCGCCCCGGGCCCGCCGGCGGCGGCCCCGGCCGTCGCCGGCGGGCGGCCGCACCGGCCAGGACGGCGAGCAGCGGTACGCACCACACCCACAGGTGCGGCCGGTCCAGCAGCAGGGCCCGCCCGGCCGCCGACAGGTGGCGGGCCCAGAAGTCGGCGGAGGCCTGCGGGAGGACCAGCAGGCCGAGCAGCGCGGTCCCGGCGAAGCCGGCCAGCGCGGTCAGCCCGGCCCGGACCCGGCCGGTGAGCAGCAGGTACGGGATGAAGACCGCCGGGGTCAGGGTGATCCCGGCGGCGGTGCCCAGCGCGAAGCCCTTGCCGAGGGCGGCGCGCGGCCGCCCCAGGTCCCAGACGGCGAGGCAGGCGAGCGCCAGGTTGATCTGGCCGGGCAGCGGGCTCTGGAACAGCGGCTCCAGCCACAGACCGGCGATGGTGGCGGCGAGGACGGCACCCGGCCGGGCCCGCAGCCCCGCGAGGCGGCAGGAGAGCACGACCAGCAGGGCGAGCAGGCAGCCGTTCCCGAGGACGAGGACGGCCTTGAGCACCCCGGCGGGCAGCCAGGCGGCGGGCGTGAACAGGATCGCCGCGAACGGCGGATAAGCGGCGGGCGGATGCCATTCGGCCCCGGAGAAGCCGTACAGCAGGGCGTCGGCGGTCGGGATGCGCAGGACCACGCAGAGCACGCCCAGCGCGAGCAGTGAGCCCGTGACCAGCACACCGGCCAGGGGCGACGGCGAGCGGGCGGGATCGGAGCTGCGGGTCACGCGCGTGACCCTAGTGGATCAGCGCGGGGGTGCCACCGGTATCAGGCCATCGCGGGCCGACCGGTCAGCGGCGTATGACGCCGGCGTCCTCGGAGTACTCGCCCAGGACGACGACGCTCACGGCGGCCGTGGCGAAGACCTTCGCGGCGCGCAGCGCGTCGCCGAGCAGGTGACGGTGCCGGGATGCGGAGGTGGCGGTGGCGCCGCTCGGGCGGCCGCCCTGCAGTGGGGTGAAGGTTGCGGTGCTCATGTATCCATGGTGCGCCTCCGCCTCCCTCCGCACATCGCCCTGCGGAGGGAACCGCACGGGCCCCGGCGTCCTCCTCACGGCTAATGCCGACCCCTACGGGCACCCCTGAGGTCTGACACTCCCCCGTATGACACCCGTACGGAGGTCCTGCCCCCACGGGACCCCGGCCCCGGTAATCCGTTCGCGCCGGACGGCCCCGCTGACTACAATCTCCGCTCTTGCCGCCTCCCGCCGCCGTACCGGGGAGAGCCACCCGCCGGACGGCAACCGGCGGGCTTCTGTTGCCGCACCGCTGGAGGCAGTCCCGTGCCCGCGCACGCCCCTGAAACCACCCCCGACACCGCAGCCGACCCGCTCGGCCGGGAACGCGGCCACCTGAGCGCCTCGCGCTCCGCCCTGCGCGCCATGCGCGAGGACGTGGAGGCCCTGGACATCCGCGACGTCACCGCGAACTGGGTCAACGCCATCGTCCTCCAGGCGCAGATCGACGACCGCATCAAGGCCCTCGCCGACCTCACCCACACCCCGCTCTTCTTCGGCCGCCTCGACTACCTGCACGCCCCGGGCGCGGAACTGGCCGAGGGCGCGGAGGGCGAACAGTTCTACATCGGCCGCCGCCACGTCCACGACGCCGACGGCGACCCGATGGTGATCGACTGGCGCGCGCCCGTCTCGCAGCCCTTCTACCGCGCCTCCAAGAAGGACCCGCAGGACATCGCGCTGCGCCGCCGCTTCGGCTACACCGGCGGCGAGCTCACCGCGTACGAGGACGAGCACCTGTCCGACCCGGCCGAGGCGGCCGCCGTCAGCAAGCTCCTCCAGCAGGAGATCGAGCGCCCGCGCGTCGGCCCCATGCGCGACATCGTCGCGACGATCCAGCCCGAACAGGACGAGATCGTCCGCTCCGGCCTGTCCGGATCGGTCTGCGTCCAGGGTGGCCCGGGCACCGGAAAGACCGCCGTCGGCCTGCACCGCGTCGCCTACCTCCTCTACGCCCACCGCGACCGGCTGGCCCGGACCGGCACCCTGGTCATCGGGCCGAACCGTTCCTTCCTCCACTACATCGAGCAGGTCCTGCCGGCCCTGGGCGAACTGGAGGTCAAGCAGGCCACCGTCGACGACCTCGTCGCCCGCGAGGGCCTGGAGGTACGCGGCACGGACACCGCCGAAACCGCGGTGGTCAAGGGCGACGCCCGGATGGCGACGGTCCTGCGCCGCGCGGTCCGCTCCCACGTCACCGAGCCGGCCGAACCCCTCATGGTCGTCCGGGGCTCGCGCCGCTGGCGCGTCCCGGCGTACGAGCTCGCCGAGATCGTCGCCGAACTCCAGGACCGCGACATCCGCTACGGCGCGGCCCGCGACGCCCTCCCGCAGCGGATCGCCCACGCGGTCCTCGTCCGCATGGAACAGGCCGGCGAGGCCCCCGACGACCGGGTGCAGGACGCGGTGGCCCGCAACGCGGCGGTGAAGGCGGCCGTCAAGGCGGTCTGGCCGCCGGTGGAACCGTCGAAGCTGGTGCTGCGCCTCCTGTCGGACCCGGAGTTCCTGGCCGCCCACGCCGACGGGATCCTCACCGAGGACGAACAGAAGCTCGTGCTGTGGCCCAAGCCGTTCCGCAGCGTGCGGTCGGCGAAGTGGTCGGCGGCGGACCTCGTCCTCATCGACGAGGCCTGCGACCTGGTGGAACGCACCCACTCGCTGGGCCACGTGGTCCTCGACGAGGCCCAGGACCTGTCTCCGATGCAGTACCGGGCCGTGGGACGCCGCTGCACGACCGGCTCCGCGACCGTCCTCGGCGACCTCGCCCAGGGCACCACCCCGTGGGCCACCCGCAGCTGGGACGAGGCCCTCACCCACCTCGGCAAGCCGGAGGCCGCGGTGGAGGAGCTCACGGCGGGCTTCCGCGTGCCGCGCGAGGTGATCGCGTACGCGTCGCGGCTGCTGCCGTCGATCTCGCCGGGGCTGGCCCCGGTGTCCTCGGTCCGCGAGACCCCGGGGTCCCTGGTGATCACCGGGACGGCGGACCTGACGGCGGACGTCGTGACGGCCTGCCGGGACTCCCTCGCGCACGAGGGCTCCATCGGCCTGATCGCGGCGGACGCACGGATCCCCGTACTCGCGGAAGCGCTGCTGGCGGCGGGGCTGCCGTACCTGTCTCCCGGTGAGGAGACGACGGCGCAGTCGCGGCTGACGCTGGTACCGGCCTCGCTGGCCAAGGGCCTGGAGTACGACTACGTCGTCCTCGACGAGCCCGCCGCCATCGTCTCCGGCGAACCGGACGAACGGACGGGCCTGCGGCGCCTGTACGTCTGCCTCACCCGCGCGGTCTCAGGCCTCACGGCCCTCCACTCGGCCCCCCTCCCGACCCCCCTCATCTGACCCCGGGGCTCCACCCCGGCCCCCCGCGCCTCAATCGCCGGCGGGGCTGAAAGCCCCTGGGGCTCCGCCCCAGACCCCGCGCCTCAAACGCCGGCGAGGCTGGATTTTGCCAGCCGGGGCCGAATTCGCCTGCAACGCACCCGAAGCGGGGTATCGAAGCGGCCGGGGGCGGGGACGGGGTGGGGTGTTGGCCGGGACGTAAAACGTGATTTGTTGGCGCGCGGTACCCAGCGCCAACGCAGCCCCGGACAGGGCGCCATAAATCATGCAGTCCCGGACGACACCCCACCCCGGCACCGACCCCGGCCACCCCCGACCCCGCCCGGCCAGGGCAAGGGCCCGGCCAGGGCAAGGGCTACCCCAGTGCCTCCCGCCACTCCGCCACCGCCGCCGCCGAGACCGGCCGGTCCCAGCCCGACGGGCGCGCCGCGCTGCCGATGTGGAAGGCGTCGACGCCCCCCTCCCGCAGCCCCGGCACGTGCGCGAGGCTCAGCCCCCCGCCGACCAGGATCCGGGCCCCGTACCCCGGCTCGCCCGCCCGCGCGGCCTCCGCCAGCAGCACGGGCAGCCCCTCCGAGACCCCGGCCGCCGACCCCGCCGTCAGGTAGGTGTCCAGCCCCGGCAGGTCGGCGAGCGCCTTGCGCAGCTGGTCGCGGTCCGCGGCCCGGTCGATGGCCCGGTGGAAGGTCCAGCGGCAGCCGTCCAGCTCCGCCACGACCGCCTCGACCGCCGCCAGGTCCGGGCTGCCGTCCGGGTTCAGGAACCCGAGGACGAACTCCGTCGCCCCCTCCGCCCGCATCTCCCGCGCCACCTCCACCAGCCGGGAGACATCGCCGGCCGCGAACCCGTCGGCCTTGCGGAGCATCACGCGCAGCGGGATGTCGACCGCCGACCGGATCGCCGCGAAGGTCTCGCGCGACGGCGTGAGCCCGTCGGCGGCCATATCGGTGATCACTTCGAGTCGGTCCGCCCCACCGGCCTGCGCGGCGACCGCGTCCTGCGCGTCGAGGGCGATCACCTCCAGGAGCGCACGGTTGCTCATTCGATGCCGTCCTTTGTTCCGCTTGTTCGGATATGGAAAATAGGTCTAGTCCAATATCCAGGGTACGGGCCCACCACCGCACTCGACCAGCGCTATCACGCCACCCCCACAATGTGCGCATGAACGCAGACACCCCGCACGGCGGCGCCACCGCCGACACCGCCGCCCTGCGCGCCCGTTGGCGGGCCACGGCCACCGCCGCCGGAGCCGCCCACGACCCCGATCCCTACGCCGACCGCCTCCTCGCCGCCTGGGCGGAGCCCCACCGCCGGTACCACACCACCGCGCACCTGGCCCACGTACTGGACCGCCTCGACGTACTCGCCCCGCACGCCGCCGACCGCAGCGCCGTCGAGCTAGCGGCCTGGTTCCACGACGCCGTCTACCGCCCCGACCGCTCCGAGAACGAGGAACGCAGCGCCGCCCTCGCCGAGCGCGCCCTCCCCGAGCTCGGCGTCGACGACGCCCGCACCGCCGAGGTCGCCCGCCTGGTCCGGCTCACCGTCACCCACGACCCCGCCCCCGGCGACACCGACGGCGAGGTCCTCTGCGACGCCGACCTCGCCGTCCTCGCCGGCACCCCCGAGGCCTACGCCGCGTACGCCGCCGCCGTCCGCGAGGAGTACGCGTTCGTCCCCGACGAGGCCTTCCGCACCGGCCGCGCCGCCGTCCTGCGCCAGCTGCTCGACCTCCCCCGTCTCTTCCGCACCCCCCACGGCGCCGAGCACTGGGAGGCACCGGCCCGCGACAACCTCGCCGCGGAACTCCGAAGGCTCAGCTGACCCGACCTGACAGACTCCGCCCCGCCGGGAATGTCCCCTCCGCCCCGGCGGTTCGTGAAGGACATGCCCGCAGCCCCCGTACGCCCCCGCATGCCCGTCGCCGTCTACGTCCTCGGCCTGTCCGTCTTCGCACTCGGCACCAGCGAGTTCATGCTGTCCGGGCTGCTGCCACCCATCGCCGAGGACATGGGCGTCACGATCCCGCAGGCGGGACTGCTGATATCCGCCTTCGCGATCGGCATGGTCGTCGGGGCCCCGCTGCTGGCGGTCGCCACCCTCCGGCTGCCGCGCCGCACCACCCTCGTCGCCCTCATCAGCCTCTTCGGCCTCGGGCAGGTCGCGGGCGCGCTGGCCCCCACGTACGGGCTGCTCTTCGCCTCCCGCGTGGTCTCCGCCCTCGCCTGCGCCGGGTTCTGGGCCGTCGGCGCGGCCGTCGCCATCGCCATGGTGGACAGGGACCAGCGGGCCCGCGCCATGGCCGTCATGATCGGCGGCCTCTCCATCGCCAACGTCCTCGGCGTCCCGGCCGGCGCCTTCCTCGGCGAGCAGTTCGGCTGGCGGGCCGCGTTCTGGTCGGTCGGAGCGGCCTCCGCCGTCGCCCTCGCCGGCATCCTGGCCCTGATCCCGAAGATCCCGCTGCCCGCCGAGAAGCCCCGCCTCGGCCGCGAGCTGCGCATCTACCGCGACCGGCAGGTGTGGCTGTCCATCGGCATCACCGCGCTGGCCGCGGGCGGCGTCTTCTGCGCCTTCAGCTACCTGTCGCCGCTGCTCACGGACGTGGCCGGGCTGGACGCGGCATGGGTGCCGTGGATCCTCGGCCTCTTCGGCGTCGGTGCGCTCGTGGGCACGACCATCGGCGGGCGGATCGCCGACGCGCACCTGTTCGGGGTGATGATCTGGGGCATCACCGCCTCCACGGTGTTCCTCGCGGCGCTCACGGTCCTGGCCTCCAGCGCGGCGGCCGCGATCGCCCTGTCCTTCCTGCTCGGCGTCTCGGCGTTCTTCACCGCCCCCGCCCTCAACGCCCGCATGTTCAACGTCGCGGGCGCCGCCCCCACCCTCGCCGGAGCCACCACCACCGCCGCGTTCAACCTCGGCAACACCGGCGGCCCCTGGCTCGGCGGCACCGTCATCGACGCCGGACGGGGCTTCGCGAGCCCCGCCTGGGCGGGCGCGGCCATGACCCTCACCGCGATCGCGCTCACCGTGATCGCCCTGCGCCTGGACCGCCGTACGCCGCCCACCGCCAGCACGGTGATCGCCTCGGGCACCGCCGCCCCGGCCCCCTCGGCCCAGCCGGCCGAGGCGTAACCCCGGCGGTCCCGCGCCCGGCGGTCCCGCGCCCGGCCGTCCCGCGCCCGGCCTCAGGTCCCGCGCCTCAGGCCGGGCGGCCCTTCGGCCGCCGCAGCCCCGCGTCCGTCAGCCGGCGCACCAGCTCCTTGCTGCCGATCTCCACAGCTCCCGCCCCGACCGCGTCCGCGTACCGGTGCGAGGGCACGTCGTAGTGGTCCCGCTCGAAGGCCCTCGGCGGGCACCCGATGCCCGCCGCGAAGGCGTGCAGCTCCTCGTACGAGACGTCGCTGACCAGGTGCGACCACATGCGGCCGTGCCCCGGCCAGACGGGCGGGTCGATGTACACCGTCACCGGCGGCTCACCGGCCCGGATGGAAGACGGGCCCGAGGCCGCCCACCGCCGCCACCCGTACGCCCGCCTCGGAGCACACCCAGTGGGGGTCGGGACCCAGCTCCGGCTCCACGTCCAGCGCGTGCGGCTCCCCGTGCGCGCACACGGGGCACAGCGGCCAGCGCCCGTACTTCTCCAGCAGCGCGTCCTTCACGTCCTGCGCGACGAGTCCGGCGAGGTAGTCGACCCCCTCGGGCCACTGCTCCACCCACCACCGGCGGTGCGTGACCGAGTCCTCGACGAGGGAGACGACGTCGGCATCGGCGACCTCGCCGGCGGCGAGGTCGGCGAGAACAAGTGCACGGGCGACATGCAGCGCCTGTTCCAGGGGGGTCGCGTGGTCCATGCGCCCATTGTGGACCCGTACCGGGCCGGTGGCTAAGGCCCTTCCGCCGGGGGTCCGAAGTCCCGGCGCGCCGGGACCTCATGGCACCTTGACGGCCACAGGCCGCGAAAATAGCTTTCAAGGGTGAGCCAGAACGCGAAAGAAACCTTCACGACCGCACCGGCACCCTCACCCGGCACCGATCCGGCTTCCGATCCGGCTCCAGATCCGGCTCCAGATCCGGCTGCCGACCAATCCGCCGGTCCGGCCACCGACGCGCCCCCCGCGCCCGCCCCCACCCCCGCCGCCCTGCGGGCCCGGATCCGCGGGCTCGGAGCGTCCATGACACGGTCCGTGCAGATCGTCGCCGAAGCCGTCGCCGCCGATCCCGCCGGCTGCTCCCGGCTCACCGTCACCGCCCTCGCCGAACGCACCGGCACCAGCGAGGCCACCGTCGTCCGCACCGCCCGCCTCCTCGGCTACCCCGGCTACCGCGACCTGCGCCTGGCCCTGGCCGCGCTCGCGGGCCGGCAGGAGTCCGACGCGGCTCCCGCCGTCACCGCCGGCATAGCCGTCGACGACCCCCTCCGCGACGTCGTCGCCAAGCTGGCCCACGAGGAGGCGCAGACCCTCGCCGACACCGCGGCCGCACTCGACCTGGCCCAGCTGTCCGCCGCCGTCGACGCCCTCGCGAACGCCCGTCGCATCGACGTGTACGGCGTCGGCGCCTCCGCCCTCGTCGGCCAGGACCTCGCACAGAAGCTGCTGCGCATCGGCCTGATCGCGCAGGCCCACCACGACCCCCACCTCGCCGTCACCAACTCCGTCCAGCTCCGCCCCGGGGACGTGGCCGTCGCCATCACCCACTCCGGCGGCACGGGCGACGTCATCGACCCGCTGCGCCACGCCTTCGAACGGGGCGCGACCACCATCGCCGTCACCGGCAGCCCCTCCGCGCCCGTCACCCACTACGCCGACCTCGTCCTGGCCACCTCGGCCGCCCGCGAGAGCCGGCTGCGCCCGGCCGCCATGTCGAGCCGGACCAGCCAGCTCCTCGTCGTCGACTGCCTGTTCGTCGGCGTCGCACAGCGGACGTACGAGACGGCCGCGCCCGCGCTCGCCGCGTCCTACGAGGCCCTCGCCCCCCGCCACCGCGCCACCGCGCCCCGTACCGCCCGCCAGGAGTCCCGCACATGACCGCGTACGCCGCCCTCCGCGCCCAGCTCGACACCCTGACCACCGAGGCCTTCCGCCCCGAGCTCGCCGACATCGACCGGCTCCCCACCCTGGAGATCGCCCGCGTCATGAACGCCGAGGACGCCACCGTCCCGGCCGCCGTGGCCGGGCAGCTGCCGCGGATCGCCGCCGCCGTCGACGGGATCGCCGAGCGGATGGCCCGCGGCGGCCGCCTCGTCTACGCGGGCGCGGGCACCGCCGGCCGCCTCGGGGTGCTGGACGCCAGCGAGTGCCCGCCCACCTTCAACACCGACCCGGAGCAGGTCGTCGGCCTGATCGCGGGCGGCCCCACCGCGATGGTCAAGGCCGTCGAAGGCGCCGAGGACTCCGCGGAGCTGGCCGCCGCCGACCTCACCGCCCTCGGCCTGACCGCCGACGACAGCGTCATCGGCATCTCCGCGTCCGGCCGCACCCCGTACGCGATCGGCGCCGTCGACTTCGCCCGCTCCCGCGGCGCGCTCACCGTCGGGCTCTCCTGCAACGCCGGCTCCGCCCTCGCCGCGGCCGCCGAGCACGGGATCGAGGTCGTGGTCGGCCCGGAGCTGCTCACCGGGTCCACCCGGCTGAAGGCGGGCACCGCGCAGAAGCTCGTCCTGAACCTGATCTCGACCGTCACGATGATCCGCCTCGGCAAGACGTACGGGAACCTCATGGTCGACGTGCGCGCCTCCAACGAGAAGCTGCGCGCCCGCTCCCGCCGCATCGTCGCCCTGGCCACCGGCGCGCCCGACGCGGAGATCGAGGCCGCCCTCACCGCCACGGACGGCGAGGTCAAGAACGCCATCCTCGTGATCCTCGGCGAAGTCGACGGCCCCACCGCCGCCGCCCTCCTGGCCGCCTCCGGCGGCCACCTGCGCGCCGCCCTCGCCGAGACCCGCTGACCCCCGGACCGCCGACCGGCTCCGCCCCTCTCCACCCCGCCCGCTCCCCCAACGCAAGGCGACCCACCATGTCCACTGACAAGAACCGCGCCACAGCCGCCGCGATCCTTCCTCTGGTCGGCGGCCCGGACAACATCACCTCCGTCGCACACTGCATGACCCGCCTGCGCATCGCGGTGCGCGACCGTTCGCTCGTCCGGCACCAGGAGCTCAAGGCCCTCCCGGCGGTCCTGGGCGTGGTCGAGGACGACACCTACCAGATCGTGCTGGGCCCGGGGACCGTCGCCCGCGTCACCCCCGAGTTCGAGGCACTGGTGGCCGAGGGCCGCACACAGGCCGCCGCGGAACCGGCCCCCGCCACCGCGGCGCCGCACCCCGCCGTCACCTCAGCCGAACTGGCCGACCGTGGAGCGGCTCTGAAGGACGCCCAGAAGGCCCGCAACGCGACCCCGTTCAAACTGTTCCTGCGCCGCGTCGCGAACATCTTCGTCCCGCTGATCCCCGCCCTCATCGGCTGCGGGATCATCGCGGGCCTGAACGGCATGCTCACCAACCTCGGCTGGCTCCCGGCGCTCGTCCCGGCGCTCGCCGCGATCTCCTCCGGCTTCATGTCCCTGATCGCGGTGTTCGTCGGCTACAACACCGCCAAGGAGTTCGGCGGCACCGCGGTCCTCGGCGGCGCGGTCGCCGCGATCATCGTCTTCCCCGGCGTCACGAAGATCGACGCCTTCGGCCAGCACCTCTCCCCCGGCCAGGGCGGCGTCCTCGGCGCGCTCGCGGCGGCGCTGCTCGCCGTCCAGGTGGAGAAGTGGTGCCGCAAGCGGGTGCCCGAGGCCCTGGACGTGCTGGTCACCCCCACCCTCACCGTGCTGGTCTCCGGCCTGGTCACCCTCTTCGGCCTGATGTTCCTGGCCGGCACGGTGTCCAGCGCCATCGGCACCTTCGCCACCTGGCTCCTGGCCACCGGCGGCGCCTTCGCCGGGCTCGTACTGGGCGGGCTCTTCCTCCCCCTGGTGATGCTGGGCCTGCACCAGGCCCTGATCCCCATCCACACCACCCTCATCGAGCAGACCGGCTACACGGTGCTCCTGCCCATCCTGGCCATGGCCGGCGCGGGCCAGGTCGGCGCGGCCATCGCCGTCTACTACCGGCTCCCGCGCAACCGCTCGCTGCGCACCACCATCAAGTCCGCGCTCCCGGCCGGATTCCTGGGCGTCGGCGAGCCCCTGATCTACGGGGTCTCCCTGCCGCTGGGCCGCCCCTTCGTCACCGCCTGCGTCGGCGGCGCGGCGGGCGGGGCCTTCGTGGGCCTGTTCAACCAGCTCGGCGTCGGCTTCGGCTCCACCGCGATCGGCCCCTCGGGCTGGGCCCTGTTCCCGCTGCTGGACGGCAAGGCGGGCATGGGCGCCACCGTCGCCGTCTACGCGGGCGGCCTCGCCGTCGGCTACCTGGTCGGCTTCGCCGCGACCTACTTCTTCGGCTTCACCCGGCAGATGCTGGCCGAGCTCGACACCGACCCGGACCCGGCGGCGGACAGCCCGGCCGCCGCCGGTCCGGCGAAGCAGCCGGTGCCCGCGTAGGGACGGACCGCGGGGCGGCGGCGGTCGCGCCGCCACCGCCCCGCGGCGGCCCGGATCAGAGACCGTCGGTGAACAGCAGCTTGTTCGGGGTGTTGTCGCTGCGGTTCTGCACGATGTCCTTCGTGGACGCGTCGTTGAGGAAGTTCGCCACCTCGGCCGGCAGCGCGTTCGGGTGCAGGGACTTGTAGAGGGCGGCCACCCCGGTGACGTGCGGGGTCGCCATCGAGGTGCCGTCCAGGGCCACGCTGCCGCCGCCGAGCCGCGCGGAGACGATGTCCTTGCCGGGTCCGTACAGGTCGAGGCACTCGCCCCAGTTCGAGAAGTCGGTCTCCTCGTCGAAGCGGTTCGTCGCGCCGACCGTCACCACGCGGGCGGCGGAGGCGGGCGACACCCGGCAGGCGTCCCTGTTGTCGTTGCCCGCCGCGATGATCGGCAGCACGCCCCGGTCGGACACCGCGGTGGCGGCGGCGTTCACGGATTCGAGCCGGTCACCGCCCAGGGAGGCGTTCAGGACCGCCGGCTGCTGGGCGTTGCGGGCCACCCAGTCGAAGCCTGCGATGATCCCCGACCAGGCGCCGCGGTTGTCGCAGCCCAGGACGCGGACGCTGACCAGGTTCACCTTGCGCGCCACCCCGAAGGTCGTACCGCCGACGGTGCCCGCGACGTGCGTGCCGTGGCCGTTGCAGTCCGCGCCGTTGCGGCCGTCGCCGATCGCGTCGAAGCCGGCGCGCGCACGGCCCCCGAAGTCGGGGTGCCTGAAGTCGATGCCGCTGTCGAGGATGTACGCCGTCACGCCCTCGCCGCTGTGGTTGGCGCTGAAGTTGTTGTCGAGCGGCAGGAAGCGCTGGTCGATCCGGTCCAGGCCCCAGGAGTGGGCGGGGGACTTCGTCTGAACGCCCGTGGAGGGCATCGGCGGGCCGCTGACCCGCGCGTCCTCCTCCACGGACAGCACGCCGAACGACTCCCGGACCGTCTCCAGCTGCTTCGGCGTGAGGCTCGTCGCGAACCCGTTGATCGCCGTGGTGTAGACGAACTTCGGCTTGACCCCGACGGCCTCGGCGAAGTTCTTCGGGTCGAGGGACTTGGCGAGGGTGACGATGTAGCTGCCGGGGATGGCGTTCGCGGAGGTGTGCAGCGGAGCCGGCGTCGGCTCGGGGGCTGCGGCGGAGGCCGTACCGGCCGCCACGGAGCTCAGGGCCAGGACGGCGGCGGTGGTCAGGCGCGCGGCGAGCAGACGCATGGAGGGAACTCCCTGGAGTGCGTGGGGATCGGCGGGGGTGAGCCGCGCCCCGCACCGGCGGCGGTTCCCGGGAGGCGGCCCTCCGGTTCATCGGGTCACCCCCGGAGCCGACTTGAGCCGCCCGCCTCCGCCTGGCCGAAGGCCCGCGCCGCGTGTCACGGACCCGCCACACCGCCTGAAGAAACGATCATTCGCCGCCGGCGCCCCGGTCCGCGCCCCCGCGCACGGCCCCCACGAATCCACCCGTACGGGCGACCCGGGGCAGGCTATGCCGAGGTCACGGCCCGCTCCGGCGCGGCGGTCCCCGCGGGCACCGGGTCCCAGCACTGGACGCCCCTGAGGTCCGGCATCCGGTCGCGGGTGAAGACCGGGTCGAGGCCGGCGCGGCGCTGCGCGAGGTAGTCGTCCAGCAGCCGGAAGGCGATCGCCGACAGCGGCAGGATCGCGAGCAGGTTGACCAGGGCCATCAGCCCCATGAAGACGTCCGCGAGGTTCCAGACCACCGCCACCGAACCGAGCGAGCCGGCCACGACCGCCGACAGCACCAGCACCCGGTACGAGGGCAGGACCCAGCGCCGGCGGGTGACGAAGCGGATGTTCGTCTCCCCGTAGTAGTAGTTCCCGATCATCGAGCTGAACGCCAGCATGAAGACGACGACGGTCAGCACGTGCCCGGCCCATGCCCCGAGCGAGCCGCTCAGCGCGGTCTGCGTCAGGTCCGCGCCCTGCCGGCCGGAGGGCTCCGGGTCGGTCACGAGCACGATGAACGCCGTCATCGTGCAGACCAGCATCGTGTCGAAGAAGACGCCCAGGGACTGGACCAGCCCCTGCTTCACCGGGTGCGAGACCGTGGCGGCGGCGCCCGCGTTCGGGGCGGAGCCCAACCCCGCCTCGTTGGAGAACATGCCGCGCCGGATGCCCTGCTGTATGGCCGCGCCGAGACCACCCGCCGCCAGCTCCCGCAGGCCGAAGGCGCCACCGACGATGTCGGCGATGACGCGCGGGAACTCGGTGATGTTGAGCAGCACCACGGCCGCGCCCAGCAGCAGGTAGAGCACCGCCATGACGGGAACGAGGACGGTGGTCACCGACGCGATCCGCCGGACCCCGCCGAAGACCGCGAAGCCCAGCAGCACGGCGAGCAGCACCCCGGCCGCGGGCCCGAACCAGGCCGTGTCCGCCTCCGGGAGGGAGCCGGCGGCGACGGCCGTGATGGTGTTGGCCTGCACGGCGTTGAAGACGAAACCGAAGGTGACCGTGATCGTCACGGCGAAGAGCACGCCGAGCCACCGCTTCCCCAGGCCGCGCTGCATGTAGTAGGCGGGACCTCCCCGGAAGGCGCCGGTGGAACCGCGCACCTTGTACAGCTGGGCCAGGGCCGACTCCACGAAGGCGGAGGCCGCGCCGATGACGGCCATCACCCACATCCAGAAGACCGCGCCCGCCCCGCCCAGGGTGATGGCGGTCGCGACGCCCGCGATGTTGCCGGTGCCGACGCGGGCGGCCGCCGAGATGGTGAAGGCTCCGAAGGAGGAGACCTGCTCGCGGCCGTCGGCGCGCGGCGGGGTCTTCTCCCCCACCACCCGGAACATCTCCGGCAGCAGGCGCAGCTGCACACCCCGGGAGCGGACCGTGAAGTACAGGCCCGCGCCCACCACCAACGGGATCAGCAGATACGTCCAGAGGTGGTCGTTCACGGTGAGGATCAGCGCGTCCAGGGTGTCCATGAACCGAAGTCTGGCCGGGACGGAAGGCCCCCCGACAGGGACCTAGGTCCGCTCCCCCGGGGCCCGAAGGCCCGCGTTCCCCACCGCTTCAGGCCCGGGACACCCGCAGCTGCGAGACCTCGTAGGACATCCGCTTCAGCTCCGGACCGGGCGCCGGGTGGTACCGCCCGGCGCACACCGACAGGTTCACGATGAGGTACGCGCGCCAGCCGCGCCCCACGCCCCGGCGGTCGGAGAAGACGCGCGCGCCGTTGACCCACCAGACGACCGAGGTCCGGCCGAACTCGACCTTCAGGTCGACCCATGCTCCGGGGCGGACGGCGGGGTCGCGGTAGTAGCGGTGCGCCTCGCGGACGTGGTTGGAGAGTTCGAGCAGGTCGGGGTTGTCGGGGTGGTACTCGAAGACGTCGATCTCCTGACCGCCGTCGCGCCAGGTCCAGATCGCGGGCCAGGCTCCCGTCTCGGCGGGCAGCCGCACCCGTGCCTCCAGCACGTCGCCGGTGCGGACCATGAAGCCCTCGTCGCTGCCCTCGGTGGTGAGCAGTCCGGTGTCCCAGTTCCCGTCGGGGCGCAGGGTCGCGAGGAAGGTTCCGCTGCGGCTGTAGGCGGGGTCGGCGACGAGGTGGTCGAGCTTGTTGTCGCCCGGGTTGACCGGGCCGCCGTTGGGATAGGCCCAGGAGCGGCCGGCCACCCACTGGGTGGTCGAGGTGAAGTCGGCGGTGAAGACGGGGGCGAGGCGCGGGGCGAGCCCGGGCAGCCCTCCGCCGCCACCTCCGGGAGCGAGGCGGCGCGTCAGGCGCCGCAGCCATCCGAACGTTTCCGGTTCCATACAGGCGTTGTGCCCGCTCAGCGGCACCTCACACTGGCATTTTTACGCAGAGTAATCATATGATCGCACTGCGTTGATGAAGTCACGGATCAGCTCCGGGGACTTCACCCCGCGCTCCGCCTCGACCCCGCTGGAGACGTCCACCCCCCAGGCCCCGGTCGCCGCCACCGCCTCGCGCACGTTGCCCGGGTTCAGCCCGCCGGCCAGCAGCCAGCGGCCCGCGGGGGCGGTGAAATCCGCCGCGCCCCAGTTCCAGGGCTTGCCGGAGCCGGGGTCGGGCGCGTCGATCAACAGCAGGTCCTCCCCGTACTCGCCGCAGCGCTCCACCCGCTCGGCGGTGGCCCGCAGCAGGGTCCGGCCGGGCGCGCACAGGGCCTCGTAGTACGCGGGCGGCTCGTCCCCGTGCAGCTGCACGCCGCGCACGCCGCTCTCCTCGGTGAGCCGGCGCACCTCCTCGACGGACTGCCCCCGGAACACCCCGACGGTGAGCACCCCGGCGGGCACCCGCGCGGCCAGCTCCCGCGCCGCACCGGCCCCGATGGTCCGGGGGCTGCCGGGCGCGAACACGAAACCGACGGCATCGGCCCCGGCCTCCACGGTCACGTCGACGTCGCGGGCGGTCCTGAGCCCGCAGATCTTCACGAAGAGATCGCTCATACCCCAAGTCAACCAAAGCCCCCGGCCCGGCGGCGCCCCGTCTCGACACCCGGGCGCGAACACCCGAGCGCCGCTAGCCTGGAACGGGGCTCACGCCCCGTGCACGGCACACCACGCCACGCGGAGGACGACGGTGACGATCATGACCGAACGGGCCACACCGATAGAACAGGCTGCACCACCGACGTTCGAAGCGCTCCTGCGCACCGTCGAGGAGATGAACACACCAGACGGCTACAAGGCCGAGCTCATCCGGGGGAAGATCGTCGTGTCACCGTGGTCCAGGCTTCGCTACTCCCGGCGCATGCGGGTGCTGCGCGAGCAGCTTCAGGCACACCTCCCCGAGGGACACTTCGCAGACACGTCCCCCTTCCTCTTCCAGTTCCCGTCGGTGGAGCGCGGCTACGGGCCGGACCTGTACGTGGCGGACGAGGCCGAGTTCGAGAAGGAGGGCCGCCACGCGGACAGCGCCGCCCTGTCCCTCGTCGGCGAGTTCACCTCCGTGTCCACCAAGGACGCCGACTGGCAGGAGAAGCTGGAGGTGTACGGCCGGATCGTGCCCGTCTATCTGGTCGTGGACATGCAGGGATCCGAGATCACCTGCTTCGCCGACCCCTCCCCGCAGGGCTACCGCTCCCGCAAGACGGTCGCCTTCGGCGGTTCCTTGCCCATCCCGGAACCGTTCGGCTTCACGCTCGACACCACCGGCTTCTAGAAGCCCCTGAAACGCCCGAGGGCGGCACCCCCCGCAGGGGGTGCCGCCCTCGTTCGAGAACAGCCGATCAGCCAGGGGCCGATCAGAAGTCCATGTCACCGCCCGGCATGCCGCCGCCCGCGGGGGCACCGGCCTTCTCGGGCTTGTCGGCGATGACGGCCTCGGTCGTCAGGAACAGCGCGGCGATCGACGCGGCGTTCTGCAGCGCGGAGCGCGTGACCTTCGCCGGGTCGATGATGCCCTCGGCGATCATGTCGACGTACTCGCCGGTGGCGGCGTTCAGACCGTGGCCGACGGCCAGGTTGCGCACCTTCTCCACGACGACGCCACCCTCGAGACCACCGTTGACGGCGATCTGCTTGAGCGGGGCCTCCAGCGCGAGCTTCACGGCGTTGGCGCCGGTCGCCTCGTCACCGGTGAGCTCCAGCTTCTCGAAGACCGAGGAGGCCTGCAGCAGGGCCACGCCACCGCCGGCGACGATGCCCTCCTCGACGGCCGCCTTCGCGTTGCGAACGGCGTCCTCGATGCGGTGCTTGCGCTCCTTGAGCTCGACCTCGGTCGCGGCGCCGGCCTTGATGACGGCCACGCCGCCGGCCAGCTTCGCGAGGCGCTCCTGGAGCTTCTCGCGGTCGTAGTCCGAGTCGGAGTTGTCGATCTCGGCGCGGATCTGGTTGACGCGGCCCTGGACCTGGTCGCTGTCACCGGCACCGTCGACGATGGTGGTCTCGTCCTTGGTGATGACGACCTTGCGGGCGCGGCCGAGCAGGTCGAGACCGGCGTTCTCCAGCTTGAGGCCGACCTCCTCGGAGATGACCGTGCCGCCCGTGAGGATGGCGATGTCGCCGAGCATGGCCTTGCGGCGGTCGCCGAAGCCCGGGGCCTTGACGGCGACGGACTTGAAGGTGCCGCGGATCTTGTTGACGACCAGGGTCGACAGGGCCTCGCCCTCGACGTCCTCGGCGATGATCAGCAGCGGCTTGCCGGACTGCATGACCTTCTCCAGGAGCGGCAGGAGGTCCTTGACCGAGCCGATCTTGGAGTTGACGATCAGGATGTACGGGTCGTCCAGGGACGCCTCCATACGCTCCATGTCGGTCGCGAAGTAGGCCGAGATGTAGCCCTTGTCGAAGCGCATGCCCTCGGTGAGCTCGAGCTCCAGACCGAAGGTCTGCGACTCCTCGACGGTGATGACGCCTTCCTTGCCGACCTTGTCCATGGCCTCGGCGATGAGCTCGCCGATCTGGGTGTCGGCGGCGGAGATGGAGGCCGTGGAAGCGATCTGCTCCTTGGTCTCGACGTCCTTGGCCTGCGCGAGCAGGGCGGCGGAGACGGCCTCGACGGCCTTCTCGATACCGCGCTTGAGGGCCATCGGGTTGGCACCCGCGGCCACGTTGCGCAGACCCTCGCGGACGAGAGCCTGGGCGAGGACGGTGGCGGTGGTCGTACCGTCGCCGGCGACGTCGTCCGTCTTCTTGGCGACTTCCTTGACCAGCTCGGCGCCGATCTTCTCGTACGGGTCCTCGAGCTCGATCTCCTTGGCGATGGAGACACCGTCGTTGGTGATCGTGGGGGCGCCCCACTTCTTCTCAAGGACGACGTTGCGACCCTTGGGGCCAAGGGTGACCTTGACGGCGTCGGCGAGCTGGTTCATGCCACGCTCGAGACCGCGCCGGGCCTCCTCGTTGAACGCAATGATCTTGGCCATCTGAAGTGGTCCTCCCGGACAGGGGTGGATTGCTCCGGACCGCGCCCGCGCCCGCGACGGACGGCCTGCGGAGCCGGCGGTTCCTTCCCGCCGGACCCGTCGGGCCTCACCGACCCGGTCCTCGTCTTAGTAGCACTCTCACCTGGAGAGTGCTAACGCCAATGATTAGCACTCGACCCCCGCGAGTGCAAGCGGCTTCGGGCAACGCCGGGCGGCTTCCGGCCGGGCGCAAGGGGCGACGCACGAGGGGCCCGCATCCCGTGTCCGGGATGTGGGCCCCTCGTACGTCTGTCGCGTCGGTGGTCGATCGCGCTCGGTATCAGCCGGCAGCAGCGAGCTTGACCATGTCCGCCTGCGGACCCTTCTGGCCCTGCGAGATCTCGAACTCGACCCGCTGACCCTCTTCAAGGGTGCGGTACCCGTCCATCTGGATGGCGCTGTAGTGGACGAACACATCCGCACCACCGTCGACCGCGATGAAGCCGTAGCCCTTCTCCGCGTTGAACCACTTGACGGTGCCCTGAGCCATGCCTAACTCCCCTATTACTGGCCCTTGCGCGGTACCGCACTTCGCGGTCCCGGGTCAGAACTTGCGCCGGAACGCCTCGACCGGGGCTGAATGTATCCGCACCGCTGCTGTCTGCAACAGGTCAATCCGACGAGAATTCTGGACACGCGGAAACATAGAAATAGAGTGAAAATTTGGCATATGGCAGGGCAACTCGGGCCAGACAAGCTTCGCCAAAGCCCCATAGGGCGCACGCATGTTGACTCAATGTCAACCCTCACGGGGCCCGCTCATATGCGGCGGGCAAGAGCACCGGAGGGGACTTCCCCAACTCTACCGCGCCCAATCAAGCAGAATTGCCCCCTCCACTTATTAGCGGAGGGGGCAATTCTACTTTTCGGGGTCTCAGCCGCCCGCGACGGCCGGAATGATCGAGACGCCGGCGCCGTCCGGCGTCGCCGCCTGCAGGCCGCCCTCGAAGCGCACGTCGTCGTCGTTGACGTAGACGTTCACGAAGCGGCGCAGCTTGCCCTGGTCGTCCAGGACGCGCGCGGCGATGCCCGGGTGGTTCTGCTCCAGGGACTGGATGACCTCGGCCAGGGTCGAGCCCTCGGCCGGGACCTCGGCGACGCCGCCGGTGTAGGTGCGCAGGATGGTGGGGATGCGGACGTTGACGCTCATGGCGCTACCGCCTTTCCGGGAGTCGTGGGAAGGGTCAGGCCAGGCCGGCGGCGCGGAACGCGTCCAGGCTCGGGCGGATGGTGGCGGTCTGGCCGCTGTCCGCGGCCACCGCCTCCAGGGTCTTGAGGCCGTCACCGGTGTTCAGGATCACGGTGGTCAGCGCCGGGTCGAGCTGCCCGTTCTCGATCAGCTTCTTCGTCACGCCGACGGTCACGCCGCCCGCGGTCTCGGCGAAGATGCCCTCGGTCTGCGCCAGGATCTTGATCGCCTCGACGACCTGGGTGTCGTTGACGTCCTCGACGTAGCCGCCGGTGCGACGGGCGATGTCCAGGACGTACGGGCCGTCCGCCGGGTTGCCGATGGCCAGCGACTTGGCGATGGTGTCCGGCTTCTGCGGGCGGACCACGTCGTGGCCGGCCTTGAAGGCGGTGGAGACCGGGGAGCAGCCCTCGGCCTGGGCGCCGAAGATCTTGTACGGCTTGTCCTCCACCAGGCCGAGCTTGATCAGCTCCTGCAGACCCTTGTCGATCTTCGTCAGCTGGGAGCCGGACGCGATCGGGATGACGATCTGGTCGGGCAGCTGCCAGCCGAGCTGCTCGCAGATCTCGTACGCCAGGGTCTTGGAGCCCTCGCCGTAGTACGGGCGGAGGTTGACGTTGACGAAGCCCCAGCCCTCGCCCAGCGGGTCGCCGATGAGTTCGGAGCAGAAGCGGTTGACGTCGTCGTAGTTGCCCTCGATGCCGACGAGGTCGCCACCGTAGACACCGGCCATGACGACCTTGCCCTGCTCCAGGTCGTGCGGGATGAACACGCAGGAGCGGAAGCCGGCACGGGCGGCCGCGGCGCCGACGGCGCCGGCCAGGTTGCCGGTGGAGGAGCAGGACAGGGTGGTGAAGCCGAAGGCGCGGGCCGCCTCGACGGCGATGGCCACGACGCGGTCCTTGAAGGAGTGCGTCGGGTTGCCGGAGTCGTCCTTGACGTACAGCTTGCCGGTGACGCCCAGCTCCTTGGCCAGGTTCCGCGCGTCCACGAGCTTGGTGAAGCCGGGGTTCAGGCTGGGCTTGGAGGCCACGTCCGCGGGAACGGGCAGCAGCGGGGCGTAGCGCCAGATGTTGTTCGGGCCGGCCTCGATCGCGGCGCGCAGGGCCTCGGGGTCGCCGAGCGGCAGCTCGTAGGCGACTTCCAGCGGACCGAAACACTCGACGCACGCGAAGATCGGGCCGAGTTCGAAGCGGGTGCCGCACTCGCGACAGGAGAGGCCGGTGGCGGGTCCGAGATCGACGGAACCGGGGGCGGTGGAGGTGGTGACGGTCTGTGCAGCCATGACGGCGAGGCCCTTTCTCCTCATCTTCCCCATGGCGCACTTCGCCATGAGACGGAATTGGCACCTTCCCTAGCCGGGGACCTCGCGGCGTGCGTGTCGAAACGCATCGCGAGAACCGACTGGAGGGTTGCCGGGGCTTCAACGGGCCGTGTCCCTCTGCCCCTCTGGATGAGCGGTATGGCACCGGCACACGCGCTCTGTGGCGCGCCGGTGCGTTTGTGCGCGGGGACCCCGGCATGCCGTGGTCCTTCGCGTTGTTCAAGACTGTAACCGAAGGCCAGGGCGGTTGAGACAGCCGTCCGAACCGCGAGATGGATCACAAATCGGCCGATATCTCCGAGGGCCGCCGAGGAACCAGGGAGTGCTGAGGGTGCTGGATGAGGTGGAGCGCTGGCTGGCAGACCGCTCCTGGTCCGCCGCCGACCGACCGCTCGACCAGCTGCTCGACCGGAAACGGGCGGCCGGGACGACGGTCAGCGTGGTGCTGCCCGCGCTCGACGAGGAGGCCACGGTCGGGGAGATCGTCCGGGTGATCCGGCGCGATCTGATCGACGGCCTGCCGGTCCCCCTGGTCGACGAGCTGGTGGTGGTCGACTCCGGCTCCACCGACCGTACGGCGCAGGTGGCGGCCGCGGCCGGCGCCCGGGTCGTGCACCGGGACGCGATCCTGCCGCGGATCCCCGCGCTGCCCGGCAAGGGCGAGGTGCTGTGGCGTTCGCTGCTCGCCACCACCGGTGACGTGGTCTGCTTCGTCGACGCCGACCTGCGGGACTTCTCGGCGTCCTTCGTCTCCGGGATCGTCGGCCCGCTGCTGACCGATCCGCAGGTGCAGTTCGTCAAGGCCATGTACGACCGCCCGCTCGCGGACGCCCCCGGCCAGGGCGGCCGGGTGACCGAGCTGGTCGCGCGCCCCCTCCTGAACCTGCACTGGCCGCAGCTGGCCGGCTTCGTGCAGCCGCTCGGCGGGGAGTACGCCGTACGGCGCTCCCTGCTGGAGCGGCTCCCCTTCCCCGTCGGCTACGGCGTGGAGCTGGGCCTGCTGGTGGACGCGCTGCACACGGTCGGGCTGGACGCGCTGGCCCAGGTGGACGTCGGGGTGCGGCTGCACCGGCACCAGGACGGGCGGGCGCTGGGCCGGATGGCCGCCGCGATCTACCGCACCGCGCAGGTCCGGCTCTCGCGCGCGCACCTCGTACGGCCGGAGCTGACCCAGTTCGAGCGGGGGCCGGACGGGTTCGTTCCGCGCACCTACGCGGTGGACACCGAGGAGCGGCCGCCGATGGCGGAGATCAAGGAGTACGCGGGCCGCCGCGTGGCTTGACGGCCGCCGGAGCGGCGCCGCACACGAGTTTGAGCCGGGGCGGGCCGGGCTAGGTTCGCCCCATGGCTTCTCAGGTACTCGTCGCCGCGAACCGCGGCCCGCTCTCGTACGCCCTCTCCGACGACGGCACGCTCAGCGCCCGGCGCGGCGGGGGCGGGCTCGTCTCCGGCCTGTCGGCGGCCCTCGCGAAGCAGCCGGAGGCCCTCTGGATCTGCGCGGCCCTCTCCGACGCCGACCGGGAGGCGGTGCGCCGGGGCACCTCCGAGCCGGGGGTGCGGATGCTGGACATCGACCCGGCCGTGTACGACGGCGCGTACAACGGCATCGCCAACTCGGTGCTCTGGTTCACCCACCACCACCTCTACGACGTCCCGCGCGAGCCGGTCTTCGACGCGGCGTTCCGCCGGCACTGGGAGGCGTACGTCGCCTACAACCGGGCCTTCGCCGAGGCGCTGGCCGAGGAGGCCGCCGACGGCGCCCGCGTCCTGGTGCAGGACTACCACCTGGCGCTGGTCCCGGGGCAGCTGCGCGAGCTGCGGCCGGACCTGCGGATCGCGCACTTCACGCACACCCCGTGGGCGTCGCGGGAGTTCATGGAGATGCTGCCCGACGACATCCGCGGGCAGCTGGTGTGGGGGATGCTCGGCGCGGACCAGCTGGGCTTCCACGCCTGGCGCTGGTCGGTGAACTTCATCGTGGGGGCCAACAGGGAGGACGCGACCGGCATCGCGGACTCCTCCCTGCCCAGCGGGGTCCCCGAGCGCGGGGTGTGGCACCGCAGGATCGACCCCGGCGGGCGCGGCTACGAGCGGAAGCGGTTCACCGAGGTCCGGCAGTACCCGCTCGGCGTGGACGCGGACGACCTGCGGGCGCTGGCGCACCGGCCGGTCGTGGACGACAGGCTGGCGGCGCTGCGGGCGGAGGTCGCGGGCCGCAGGACGATCGTCCGCGTGGACCGCACGGAGCTGTCGAAGAACATCCTGCGCGGGCTGCTGGCCTACCGGGAGCTGCTCGTCACGCACCCCGAGTGGCGGGAGCGGGTGGTGCACCTGGCCTCCGCGTACCCCTCACGGCAGGACCTGGCGGTGTACCGGGCGTACACGGATTCGGTGCGGGAGCTGGCGGCGGAGATCAACGAGGAGTTCGGGACGGCGGACTGGCAGCCGGTGCTGGTGTCGGTCGAGGACGACTTCGCGCGCTCGCTGGCGGCGTACCGGATGGCGGACGTGGCGCTGGTGAACCCGGTGCGGGACGGCATGAACCTGGTCGCGAAGGAGATCCCGGTGGTCTCGGAGGACGGCTGCGCGCTGGTGCTGTCGACCGGGGCGGGGGCGTACGAGGAGCTGAAGGACGACGCGATCACGGTGAACCCGTACGACGTCGGCGCGACGGCCGAGGCCCTGCACGAGGCGCTGTCGATGCCCCGGGAGGAGCGGGCGGAGCGGACGAAGCGGCTGGCCTCGGCGGCCACGGCGCTGCCCCCGGCGGCCTGGTTCGAGGCTCAGCTGGCGGCGCTGGCCGAGGCCTGAGCGGGAGCCTGGGCCGGGGCCTGGGCGGGGGCTTGGGCCTGGGCGGGGGCCTGGGCCTGAACCGGGGCAGGGGCCTGAACCGGGGCAGGGGCCTGGGCCTCCCCGGCCGCGGGCCGCGGGCCCGGGAGGCACAGGGCGAGGGCGCCGAGGAGGAATCCGTAGCAGGAGACCAGGCCGTGGCCGTTGGCCTGGGCGAACCAGAGGATGAGGCCGAGGACGGGCACCCCGGCGGCGAGCAGCAGCTCCTTGGTGTGGCCGGCGGCGGGGTGTCCGGCGGCCGTCGCGGCCCTGCGCGGGCGCAGGGCGCGGAGCAGGAGGGCGGCGGCGAGGGTGGCCCCGAGGAAGTACGTGGCGCCCGAGCTCCCGGCGTAGTTGCGGGGGTCGGCGGCGTGGTGGCCGCCGGCCCCGAGCAGGGCGTCGAGGTGCTCCGGCAGGAGGATCCCGGCGAGGAACAGGGCCAGGGTGCGGGGCGCGCCCCAGAACCAGTCGGCCAGCGCGGCGACGGCGGCGAGGGTGGCGATGTTCCAGGCGCCGCCGAGGAGGCCGCCGTTCTGCATGAAGACGGCGGTGACGACGCGCCACCAGCCGCTCCGGGCGGGGTCGTCGTCGAGGGCGTCCATGGCCCCGGACCAGCACAGCTGCGTGACGACCCCGGCGAGGGCGAGGCCGGTCAGGGCCACCGCCGCCCAGGGGACGCGGCGCCCGCGCAGGGTGTCCCGGCCGAGCAGGTCGAGGCCTGCGTTGAACATCATCACCATCAGTGCCGCCGTGGTCGCGTTGAACACGATCGCGCCCATCGCCGCCACCCCCCTCCGGTCGTCGTGGGATGACGGTAGCGCTTAGGACCGACACTTTCAAACAGTGTTAGAAAATGGGCGTAGGCTGTTCCCGTGAAGCTGACGAAGGAACGCATCATCGACGCGGGCATGGCGGAGTTCGCCGAGTCCGGCTACCACGGCCTGTCCATGCGGCGCGTGGCCCAGCGGCTCGACGCGAAAGCGGGCAGCCTCTACTACCACGTGCCCAGCAAGGGCGTCCTGGTCCGGCTGATGGCGGACCGGGTGGCGCGGCAGGCCTACGACGCCGGCACCGCCGCCCTGGCCGCGCTGGATCCCGGCGCCGGCTGGCGGGAACGGGTGGAGGTCCAGGCCCTCACCCTGCGCGACGGCATCCGGCGCCACGCCGGGGGCGCGGTGATGTTCGCCGACAGCCCGAAGGTGCTCAGCGACGGGGCGCTGTCGGTGATGGAGCGGCTGCTGGAGACCCTGCGCGCGGCCGGCGTGCCGGAGGCGGACTGCGCCGTCGGGGCCGACGCGCTGCTCAGCCACCTCACGGGCTTCGTGCTCCAGGAGCAGAGCGAGTCCCCCGAGGTGCCCGTCGGGCCCGAGGACGTCGCCGCGCTGCTGGAGCGCTTCCCGCTGACGGTGGCCGCCGCCTCGGCCCATGGGGAGGACGAGAAGTTCCTGCTCAGCGTGCGCCTGATCTGCGCCGGCCTCGCGACGCTGATCCCCTGATCCGGCGGGCCCACCCGGATCAGGTGGATCAGGTGGGTCAGGCTGTGCGCAGGGCCCCGGCGAGGGTCGCGAGGAAGGCCGTCACGGCGGCCGGGCCCGGGAGGACGAGGTCGGCGCGGGCGGCGAGTTCCGGGACCTCCGCCGAGCCGCTGCACACCAGCAGCCCCGGCAGGCCCTCGGCCCGGCGCTTCTCGACCGCCGAGAACGCCGCGAGGTCCCCGAGGTCGTCGCCCGCGTACAGCACGGCCCCGGCCCGCCGCTCCTCCAGGAACTCCGTCAGGGCGACGCCCTTGTCCATGCCCGGCGGGCGCAGCTCCAGCACGGCCCGGCCGGGCTCGACCATCAGCCCGTGGCGGGCGGCGAGCTCCGCGAGGGGTTCCCGCAGGGCGCCGAACGCCGCCTCCGGATCCTCGGCCCGCCGGGTGTGGACGGCCAGCGCGCGGCCCTTCTCCTCGATCCAGGTCCCGCGCCATGCGCCGATGGCGTCGAGGAAGCCGGGCAGCTCGGCCCGTACGGCGGCCACTCCGGGGTGTTCGGCGGGGGCGTGCACGATGCCGGTGACGGCGTCCCAGCGCTCGGCCCCGTAGTGGCCGAGGACGACGAGGTGTTCCAGGCCGGGTACTCCGGCGAAGCCGCCGTAGCGGACGGCGACCCCGGCCGGGCGGCCGGTGACCACGGCGACGGCCGCGATCTGCGGGGCGAGCGCGGCGAGCGCCGGTACGGCGTCCGGGTGCGCGCGGGCCTGGTCCGGGTCGGGGACGATCTCGGCGAGGGTGCCGTCGAAGTCGAGGGCGACGACGGCGTCGCGGGGTGCGCGGAGGAGGGCTTCGAGTCCCTCGCGTCCGGCTGCGGTGGCGGGCACGGGCATCGGCAGGTCGTGCGGATGGCTCCCCATGCAGACGACCCTACCGGCGACGCCCGGACGCGCCCACCCCTTCGCGGACAGTCACCTACCGCCGCGCCCGCTGGGCCTCGCGGATCCGCCGGAGCCGGTTGACGGTGCCCGGTGCGTGTTCGAGCGCGCGTGGATCGTCCATCAAGGCGTTGAGCAGCTGGTAGTAGCGGACGGGGGTCAGGCCGAGCCCTTCCCGTATCGCCCGCTCCTTGGCGCCGGGCCCGGGCCAGGTGCGGCCTTCGTACGCGAGCACGGCGGCCTCCGTGGCCGTCAGCCGCCCGTCGTCCGTCATACGGCCAGATTAACGCCGCCCGCCGACAGCGCCCTCGTGCGGCCCCGCGCGAGGGCGCTGCCGGGTGCCTGCGGCGGGCGGCGCCGGCTCAGTGGTCGCCGTCCGCCTTGCGCGCGGTCGTCGCGATGTCCTCCAGGACCTTCTCGGGCTTTCCGCCCGGCTGGACGACCTGTCCGATCTTCTGCTTGATGTCCTCGCTGACCCCGGCCCAGGACTTCTTGCCGACCGGGTAGAGCCGGGAGGTCGGCAGGGCGGTCAGGAAGGTCTTCAGCTGGGCCGCCGAGCCGCCCGTGCTCGCGTCCATGGCCCGGTAGCCGCTGGTGGTGACGGGCAGCAGGTCGTACGTGGACGTGAAGGCGGTCACGTTCTTCGCCGAGTACAGGTGGTCCAGGAACTTCCCGGCCTCCTTCTTGTGGCCGTTCTTGAAGGCCATCACCCAGTCCGCGACGCCCATCGCGGAGTGGTCGGCGCCGTCGGCGGTCGGCATCGGGACCATGCCGAACTTCACGCCCTTGCCCGCGGCCTGCTTGAGCAGGGTGGGGTGGCCGTTGAGCATGCCCACCTCGCCCCGGGTGAAGGCGTCGAAGGCGGCCTGGCGGTCCAGCTTGCCCGGCTCGACCGGGCCGGTCAGGCCCTGTCCGACCATCTTGTCCCGCAGGAACTCGAAGGACTTCACGTTCTCCGGGGAGTCGATCGCGTACGCCTCCTCGTTGTCGGTGTAGCCACCGCCGCCCGCGAGCATCCACATCATCGACTCGGCCTGGGCCTCCTCGCGGCCCAGCGGCAGGGCGAAGGGGGTGGGCACGCCGGCGCCCTTGAGCTTCTTGGCGGCCGCCTCCAGGTCCGCCCAGCTCTTGGGCTGCCAGGGGGCCGAGCCGTCCTTGGGTATCACTCCGGCGTCGCCGAGCAGCTTGGTGTTGTAGAAGAGCAGCCGGGTGCTGGCCACGAAGGGCATTCCGTACTGGACCCGCTTGACCTTGCCCGCGTCGGCGAGCGGGGCGAGGAAGTCGGCCTCGGTGTTGACGGAGAGCAGCTCGTCGGCGGTGTAGAGCTTGCCCGCCTCGGCGTAGTCGGCGTAGGCGCCGATCTGCGCGATGTCGGGGGCCTTGCCCGCCTTGACCATCGCGGCCACCTTGGCGTCGACCTCCGACCAGGAGTAGACGCTGACCTCGACGTGCACGCCGGGGTTGTCCTTCTCGAAGGAGGAGGCGAGGCCCTTCCAGTAGGTCGCGGAGGAGTTCTGCGGATTGTCGCCGTAATCGGCCGCCACGACCCGCAGGGTCACCTCGTTGTCCCCGCTGAGACCCGACACGGTTCCACAGCCCGTCAGCGTCGCCGTCAGGCACAGTGCGGCCCCGGTAGCGGCCAGGCTCAGGTAACGGCCCTTCACGGTTCTCGATCCACCCCTTTTTGTACGTACGATTCGACGTAAGGTCTACACCACTTTGGCGGCTCCTCCACATCCGGAACGGCGTGGCGCCCGGACTGTGTCCGGACCGTATCCGGACCAAGGTCCCGAATTTGTATGGCGGCTCAACAATCCCCTTCAATGGACTAGACCTTTCCCTCCCGAGCGCGCGAGACTGTCTCCTGTGAAACCCGTGAAACACGTCATCGCCCTCGATGTGGGCGGCACCGGGATGAAGGCCGCCCTCATCGCCCGGGACGGCAACCTGCTGCACGAGGCGCGCCGCGCCACCGGCCGCGAGCGGGGCCCCGAAGCCGTCGTCGAGACGATCCTGGACTTCGCCGACGAGCTGCTGCGCCTGGGCCGCGAACGCTTCGGCACGACCGCCTCCGCCGCCGGAGTGGCCGTACCCGGCATCGTCGACGCCGAACGGGGCATCGCCGTCTACGCCGCCAACCTCGGCTGGCGCGACGTCCCGCTGCGCGCGCTCCTCGGCGCCCACCTGGGCGGCGTCCCCGTCGCCCTCGGCCACGACGTCCGCACCGGAGGGCTCGCCGAGGGCCGCATCGGCGCGGGCCGGGGCACCGACCGCTTCCTGTTCGTCCCGCTCGGCACCGGCATCGCCGGCGCCATCGGCATCGCCGGCCGCATCGAGGCCGGCGCCCACGGCTACGCGGGCGAGATCGGCCACATCGTGGTCCGCCCCGGCGGTCCCGCCTGCGGCTGCGGCCAGCACGGCTGCCTGGAGACCCTGGCCTCCGCCTCCGCCGTCTCCCGCGCCTGGGCCGCAGCCTCCGGCGACCCGGCGGCCGACGCGGCCGACTGCGCCAAGGCCGTCGAGTCCGGCGACGCGCGCGCCCGCGAGGTCTGGCTCACCGCGATCGGCGCCCTCGCCGACGGGCTCGTCACCGCGATCACCCTGCTGGACCCGAGCACGCTGATCATCGGTGGCGGGCTGGCCGAGGCGGGGGAAACCTTGTTCACACCACTTCGGACGGCCGTCGAGGAGCGCGTGACGTTCCAGCGGCTGCCCGAGATCGTTCCGGCGGCCCTCGGGGACACGGCCGGATGCCTGGGCGCAGGGCTGCTCGCCTGGGACCTACTCGCCACGGAGGTACCTGCCTGATGTCCGGAAGCGCACACAGCACCGTTCTCTCCGGCGCCCGGGTGGTGCTGCCCACCGGGACCGTCGCGGGAGGCCGGGTCATCGTCGAGCGCGACCGCATCGCGGGCAGCGCCCACGAGGGCGCCGAGATCGTCGACCTGTCCGGGCACTGGATCGTCCCCGGCTTCGTGGACATGCACAACCACGGCGGCGGCGGCGCCTCCTTCACCTCCGGCACCGCCGAGGAGGTCCTCAAGGGCGTACGCACCCACCGCGAGCACGGCACCACCACCCTCGTCGCCTCCACCGTCACCGGCGACCTCGACGAACTGGCCCGGCGCGCCGCCCTGCTCGCCGAACTCACCCAGCAGGGCGAGATCGCCGGCGTCCACTTCGAGGGCCCCTTCATCAACCCCTGCCGCAAGGGCGCGCACAAGGCGGACCTGCTCCGCGACCCCGACCCGGCCGAGGTCCGCAAGCTGGTCGACGCCGCGCACGGCACCGCCCGGATGTTCACCCTCGCCACCGAACTGCCGGGCGGACTGGACTCCGTACGGCTGCTGGCCGAGCACGGGGTCATCGCCGCGATCGGCCACACGGACTCCACGTACGACCAGACCCGCCAGGCCATCGACGCCGGCGCGACCGTCGCCACCCACCTCTACAACGCGATGCCCGGCCTGGAGCACCGCGCCCCCGGACCGATCGCCGCGCTGCTGGAGGACGAGCGGGTCACCGTCGAGCTGATCAACGACGGCACCCACCTGCACCCGGCGATGCTGGAGCTGGCCTTCCACCACGCCGGCGCCCACCGCGTGGCGCTGATCACCGACGCCATGGACGCGGCCGGCTTCGGCGACGGCACCTACCACCTCGGCCCGCTGGAGGTGGAGGTCAAGGACGGCGTCGCCCGCCTCGTGGAGGGCGGCTCCATCGCGGGCTCCACCCTGACCCTGGACACCGCCTTCAAGCGGTCGGTGACCGTCGACCGGCTGCCCGTCGAATCCGTGGTCCAGGCGATCTCGGCCAACCCCGCCAAGCTCCTCGGCCTCTACGGCGAGGTCGGCTCGCTGGAGCCGGGCAAGTACGCCGACCTGGTCGTCCTCGACGGTACGTTCGGCCTCAAGGGCGTCATGCGGCGCGGCGAATGGATCGTCAGCCCGCTGTCCTGAGCGGCCTTGCGGCGGTGGGGAACGAGGCGACGGGCCCTCAGGACTGGGCCCGCCGCCCGCTATTTGGCATGATCCCGGCATTCACCGAGACCGGGGCTGGCCATGATCCTCACCGTGACGCTCAACACCGCACTCGACGTCACCCACCGGGTGCCGCGACTGCTCCCGCACGCCTCCCACCGGGTCACCGGCGTCGCCGAACGCCCGGGCGGCAAGGGCCTGAACGTGGCCCGCGTGCTCGGCGCGCTCGGCCACCCGGTGACGGCGACGGGCTTCGCGGGCGGACCGGCCGGCACGCTCGTACGCGAACTCCTCGCCGGCTGCCCCGGGGTCACCGACGCCCTCGTCCCCTGTTCGGGCACCACCCGGCGCACCCTGGCCGTCGTCGACGAAACCACCGGCGACACCACGCAGTTCAACGAACCCGGCCCGCAGATCACCGCCGGGGAATGGTCCGTCTTCCTGGCCCGCTACACCGAACTCGCCACCGGCGCACGCGCGGTGGCCCTGTGCGGCAGCCTGCCCCCGGGCGTCCCGGTCGGCGCCTACGCGACCCTCGTACGGACGGCCCGCGCGGCCGGGGTCCCGGTCCTCCTGGACACCAGCGGCGAGGCCCTGCGCCGCGGAGTCGCCGCCCGGCCGGAGATCATCAAGCCGAACGCCGCCGAACTGGCGGAGCTGACCGGCTCCCGCGACCCGCTCCCGGCCACCCGCGACGCCCGCCGCCGGGGCGCCCACGCGGTGGTCACCTCCCTGGGTCCCGCAGGACTCCTGGCCACCACCCCCGACGGCACCTGGCAGGCGGCCCCGCCCCGCCCCCTGTCCGGCAACCCCACCGGCGCGGGCGACTCCGCGGTGGCGGGCCTGCTCTCCGCCCTCGCGGAGGGCCTGGACTGGCCCGCCCGGCTCACCCGCGCGGTGGCCCTCTCGGCGGCAACGGTCCACGCCCCGGTGGCGGGAGAGTTCGACCCCCGCACCTACGAGGAGGTACGGGGGTCGGTGAAGGTCACGCCGCTCTAGCGGCGGCCGGTGCGGATCAGCCCTGTTCCAGCCAGAGCTGGTCGATGTTGATCTCGCACTGGTTGCCCGTCTCACACGAGATCTTGACGGTGTTGGTGCCCTTCTTCAGGTCCACCAGCGAGTAGGTGTTCGTCCAGCCCTTGTCCCACTCGCCCGGCTTGGCGAGGGAGAAGTTCTTCATGTTTATCGGGCGGGTCTGCTTCTCGCCGTTGACGGTGAGCGTGGTGCTGGCGTCCTTGCCGGGCACTCCGTAGGTCATCTTCAGCTTGTAGCTCCCCGCCTTGGGGAGGTCCAGGGTCCAGGTCACGGCGGCGCCCGGCTGGTTGAAGTTGCCGACGTACTGGCCGCCCGCGCTCTTCGCACCCGGCACCGCGGTCATCAGCGTGGCACCGCCCGTCAGGGCCATGCCGGCACCGGACGCGTCCGCCTTCGGCAGCGGGGTCGCGGAGGGCTCCGGGGAACTGCTCGGCTCCGCGGAGCCCTGGGGCGGCTGGGGACCGGCCGGCTGCTGGTTCTGCTGGTTCCCCTGCTTCTTGTCGGCCTTGTCCTCGCCCTTCTTGCCGAAGACCACCGCCGCGCCGATGCCGACCGCGACCGCCGCGACCACCGCCACCGCGGCGATCAGCAGGCCCTTGCGGCTGGAGCCGCCGCCCCCGCCGTGGCCGCCACGGCCTCCGGGGAGGGGGACCTGCTGGGTGTGCGGCTGCTGCTGCGCCGGAACGCCGTAGCCGCCCGCCTGGAGCGCCTCGGGAGCCTGGTACTGGGCCTGGTACGCCGGGGCCTGCTGCTGCGGCGGGACCGCGCCGCGCTGGCCGCCGTACGTCCGCTCGCCGACCGTGCGCACCTGGTTGTACGAGGTACGGGGGACGCCGGGCTGCGCGCCGGGCGGGCCACCGACCGCGGGGCCGGGGTAGCCGTATCCGCCGCCCTGACCGGGCGGGGTGGCTCCGGCGGCCTGGCCGTCCGCGTAGAGGTAGCCGAACGGATCGTCGTCCTCGGGCTGGTTCGCCCCACCGTGCGGGCCGTTGTGCGCGGGCGTCGTCATCGCAGGTCACTCCTTTCGACCCACGGGAGCCTACCCCGAACACGTGCGCCCACGGGCGGCCGATCAGGTTACCCGGCCCGCCGGTGTGCCTTCGAACGGGACCTTTTCTCGATGTACATCCGCTGGTCGGCGGAGCGCAGCACCTCGTCCGCCGACATCCCGCAGCTGGCCCAGCCGATGCCGAAACTCGCCCCCACGCGGACCGCCCGGCCGTCCACCCTGATCGGCGGGATGATCGCGTTGCGCAGCCGTACGGCGAGGTCGGCGGCGTCGGCGGCGCCCAGGCCGTCGGCGAGGACGACGAACTCGTCACCACCGAGGCGGGCGACGGTGTCGCCGTCCCTGACGCACGTCGTCAGCCGCCGGGCGACCTCGATCAGGACCGCGTCGCCCGTGTGGTGACCGAACCGGTCGTTGATCGACTTGAAGCCGTCGAGGTCGCAGAAGAGGACGGCGAGCCCCTTCGTGCCGTCGTCGACGTCCGTGGCGGGCGCCACGATGTGGACGTGGTGGTCGTACGGGCCGTCCGCGTGGGACGTGAAGGCGCCGGAGAACTCGAAGGGGTCCGTCCCCGGCACCGCCCCGGAGCCCGGGACGGCCCCCGCCCCGACGCCGGGGGCCGGGAAACCGTAGTCGGAGCCGTCGTGCCCGTCGGGGCGAAACCCGTGCTCCCCCGCACCACCCGCCTCGGGGCGCGCCTCGAAGGCCGCGTCGAGCGCCTCCACGGCGGTGGCCCGCACCGACTGGGGCCGCCGGCACAGCCGGGCCCCGAGCCGGGAGCGCAGCTCGGCGCTGTTGGGCAGGCCGGTGAGGGAGTCGTGGCTGGCGCGGTGCGCGAGCTGGAGCTCGTGCCGCTTGCGCTCCTCGATGTCCTCGACGTGCGTGAGCAGGAACCGGGGGCCGTCGGCGGCGTCCGCGACCACGGAGTTGCGCAGCGAGACCCACACGTACGTGCCGTCGCGCCGCCCGAGGCGCAGCTCGGCGCGGCCCCCCTCGGCGGAGGTGCGCAGCAGGGTGCCGATGTCCTCGGGGTGCACGAGGTCGGAGAAGGAGTAGCGGCGCAGGACGGAGGCGGGCCGGCCGAGCAGGCGGCACAGGGCGTCGTTGGTGCGCAGCAGCCGGCCGTGCTGGTCGCCGCCCATCTCGGCGATGGCCATGCCGCTGGGCGCGTACTCGAAGGCCTGGCGGAACGACTCTTCGCTGGCGCGCAGCGCCTGCTGCTCGCGTTCCAGCCGGACCAGGGCCCGCTGCATGTTCGCCCGCAGCCGTGCGTTGCTGATCGCAATCGCCGCTTGGAAGGCGTACATCTGGAGCGCTTCGCGCCCCCATGCGCCGGGGCGGCGCCCGTTGCGCGGTCTGTCCACCGAGATGACACCCAGGAGTTCCCCGCCGGTCGCATACATCGGGGCGTACAGCCGGTCCTCGGGGTGCCACTCGTCCTCGAAGCGCGGATCGGGGCCGTCCGTGTGCCACTGGGGGACGTCGTCCTCGATCAGGACCCAGCCCTCGGTGTGCGGGATGAAGCGCAGCCCGTCCCAGTCCTCGCCCATGGCCAGGCGGCGCTCCCAGGAGGGGCGGGAACCGACGCGGCCGGTGATCAGGGCCTCCGCGGCGGGGTCGCCGGCGAACGCGGCGACGACGAGATCCCCGTCAGGGCGTACGAGATTGACACAGGCGAGCTCGTAGCCGAGGCCGCGCACGATGCCGTCCACGACGGTCTGCAGAGTGTCCGCCAGGCTACGGGCCGTGTTGAGTTCGGCCACCACCTGGTGCAGCTGCCGCAGGGTCGCAAGACGGACGTAGGGCTCCGACTCGGTCTCCATTGCTCGCTCTCCCCGAGACCTCGACAGCAACTCCAGGTTTGTCATCGGCGTTTCGTTGCGGTGTCCCGTCCACTGAATCACAGTGAGCTGTGCGGCAGGTACACAGGGTCAACAAATCTTGCCCTCTGTGACTCAAGTCACATGAGATGAATAACCGCGCACTCTGGGCACGTTGGGGAGTGGGAGCGCTCCCGCTCCTTTTCGTGAGCAAACGATACGCCCGGGCCTAGGCCGTGGGGCGGGGACGCGGCTCGGACCACCGCCCGATGTGCGCCGCACGGCGGCGGGACTAGCGTTCGGGTCGTGCCGAAGACGACCCTTGAGCCCGTGCCCGTGCCGACCCCGCTGACGCGGGTCGCCCCCGAACCGTCCGCCACCCCTCATCCTGAGGGAGTGAGCAACGACGAGTTCCGGGCGGCCATGTCCCGGCTGGCGGCGGGCGTGTGCCTGATCACCGCGCACGAGCCCCCTTCGACCGCCGACGGGCCGCGCGGCGAGGACGTCGGCATGACCGCCACCGCGTTCATGTCGGTCTCCCTGGACCCGCCGCTGGTGCTCGTGAGCCTGCGCGAGGGGTCCCGGATGGACGACCTGCTGGCGGAGCAGCCGCTGTGGGCGGTGTCCGTCCTCGCGGACGGGCAGCTCCAGGTGGCGGGGCGCTTCGCCATGAAGAACCGGATCAGCGACCGGCTGCTGTTCGAGGGCCTGCCCGCGGTACGGGGGGCCATCAGCGGGGCGCCGCTGCTGTCGGGGGCGCTGGCCACGCTGGAATGCCGCACGGAGTCCCGCGTCGAGGCGGGCGACCACACCCTGGTCATCGGCCGCGTCCTCAGCGCCGCCGTACCCACCCCGGACGCACCGCCGCTGACGTACTTCCGGGGACGCTACCGGCACTTGGCGCCGTAGCCGTTGCCCTGGCCGGGCGGGGTCGGGGCCGGCAAAACCAGCCCCGCCGGCGATTGAGGCGCGGGGTCTGGGGCGGAGCCCCAGGGGGTCCGGGGCGGAGCCCCAGGGGGTCCGGGGCGCAGCCCCGGGGTTACCAGTCGCGCCCCGTGCGACCCCGCTTCGTTTCGCCCCGGGCCTTCTTCTCCCGCAGGCGCCGCTCGTTGATCCCCCGGGGGATCTTCGTGGCGCGGCGCGCCTTGGGCGGTGGGGCCGTGGCCTCCGCCAGGAGCGAGGCCAGGCGGACCAGGGCCATCTCCCGGTTGCGGAACTGCGAGCGGTGCTCGGAGGCCCGTACCGTCACCACCCCGTCCACCAGCCGGGACGCGAGCCGCTCCAGCGCCCGTTCCTTCCACACCTCCGGCAGCGCCTTGGTCGCCGCCACGTCGAAGAGCAGCTCCACCCGCGAGTCCGAGGTGTTCACGTGCTGGCCGCCCGGCCCGGAGGAACGCGAGAAGCGCCAGGCGAGCTCCGCCTCGGGGAGCACGACCGAACCGCGGATGACATAGGGACCAGGCATGCCCCTATGATCGGCCCCCGCCGCGGCCCCCGTCACCCCGATTTCGGGGCGCCCCGGGCGGTTCGGAACCTACCGGACCCCTCCCGGCGTTATGAAGGACAGCAGTACCGTGGCCACGACCACTGAGCGCGGTCACGTGACGAGGAAGGGACACCAGTCAAAATGGCAGTAAGCCTGTCCAAGGGCGGCAACGTTTCGCTCACGAAGGAGGCCCCCGGCCTCGGCGCCGTCACCGTCGGCCTCGGCTGGGACGTCCGTACGACGACCGGTGTCGACTTCGACCTGGACGCCTCGGCCATCGCGGTCAACGCGACCGGCAAGGTCGTCTCCGACGGTCACTTCGTGTTCTTCAACAACAAGTCCACCCCGGACCAGACCATCGTGCACACCGGCGACAACCGCACCGGTGAGGGCTCGGGCGACGACGAGTCCATCAACGTCAACCTCGCCGGCCTGCCCGCCGACGTGGACAAGATCGTCTTCCCGGTCTCGATCTACGACGCCGAGTCCCGCAGCCAGAACTTCGGCCAGGTCCGCAACGCCTACATCCGCGTCGTGAACCAGGCCGGCGGCGCCGAGATCGCCCGCTACGACCTCTCCGAGGACGCCGCCACCGAGACCGCCATGGTCTTCGGCGAGCTCTACCGCAACGGTGCCGAGTGGAAGTTCCGCGCCGTCGGCCAGGGCTACGCCTCCGGCCTCACCGGCATCGCCCAGGACTTCGGCGTCAACGTCTGATCCGCGCCCGGTCTGCCGGAACCCCCTGCCCCGAGCCCGGGGCAGGGGGTTTCGCTACCGTTCGACGGATGATCCTGCAACCGCTCGTACCCGTGGACGGCGCCCTGCCCGGCCCGGTCCTCACCGAGATCGCCGCGCTCTACGCGACGAACCGCGCGTTCTTCGAACTGAGCGGCGACTTCCCGGACCCCACCCGCATCACCGTCGAGCAGGTCGCCACCGCACTCGCCGACGAACTCGCCACCGACAGCGCCGAGGTGCTCCTGGCCCGCTCCGCGGGCCGGCTCGTCGGCCTCGTCGTCACCCTCGCCCACCACCCCGACCCGGCCTCCGGGGACCCGGACCCGTGGATCGGCCTGCTCCTCATCGACGCCGCCGCGCACCGCGAGGGCCACGGCCGCACGGTGGCCGGCCTGGTCGAGGACCGCTTCCGCACCGCGGGCCGCACCGGCGTACGGATCGCCGTACTGGAGGACAACGCGACCGGCCTCGCGTTCTGGCAGGCCCAGGGCTACGCCGAACTGCGCCGGGCCAAGGACCGTGAACGGGGGCGTCCGTGCCGGGTGATGCGCAAGGAACTCTGAGACCTCAGGGAGCGGTGGGACGGTCCTCGCCGTAGAGCCAGACGTCCCACACCTTCTTCAGGTCGTGGCCCGTGCGCCGCTGCGCGTACGCCGTGAAGTCGGCCGTGCTCGCGTTCCCGTGCCGGTGGTCCGCGGCCCAGCCGCGCAGCAGGTCGAAGAACGCCGGGTCGCCGACCTCCTGGCGGATCCGGTGGAGCACCATCGCGCCCCGGTAGTACACCGGGTCGTCGGAGATGTGCTCCGGTCCGGGCGGGGAGGCCGGCGGGAACGCCGCCCAGTCACCGTCCGCGTGCGGGTCGACCGAGGTGTCACCGGCCAGGAAGGCGTCGAAGCGCCGCTGCGCGCTCACCCCTCCGTGTTCCTCCGACCACAGCCACTCCGCGTACGTGGCGAAGCCCTCGTTGAGCCACATGTCCTTCCAGGACTTCGGTGACACCGAGTCCCCGAACCACTGGTGCGCCAGCTCGTGCAGGACCAGTTCCTCGTCGGGAGCGCCCGAGTAGACCGGCTTCGTCTGCGTCTCCAGCGCGTACGTGAGGGTCTGCGCCGGCATCACGATCGAGCCGACGCTGCCGAAGGGGTAGGGGCCGAACTTCTCGGTCCCCCAGTCCACGATCTGCGGCAGCCGGGCCAGCGCGGCCTCGCTGCCCGCCGCCTCGCCGGGCGCGACCGCGTCGTAGACCGGGACGCCCGAAGGGGTCCGGCCCGTCGTCACCTTGAACCGGCCGATGGCGACGGTCGCGAGGTAGCTCGCCATCGGCTCGGGGCTGTGCCACGCGAACTCGGTCCGCCCGTCCGCCACTTCCTTCCGGGAGCGCAGCTCGCCGTTGGACACGGCCTCGTAGCCGTGCGGGACGGTGACGGTGATGTCGTACGTGGCCTTGTCGCTGGGGTGGTGGTTGCCGGGGAACCAGCCCATCGAGCCCACGGGCTCGCCGACCGCCACGGCGCCGTCCTCGCCCGCGATCCAGCCCTCCTTGGAACCGTCCGGGTCGACCACGGGCTTGGGGCGGCCGCCGTAGTCGATCTCCGTGCGGAAGACCTCGCCCTTCTTCAGGTCCTTGGCCGGGCGGACCGTCAGCTCGTTGCCGGTCCGGTTGTAACGGGCGCCGGTGCCCTGGACGTCCACGCTCTCGACCTTGAGGCCGCTCAGGTCCAGGTTGAAGGAGCTGAGGCCCTGTTCGGCGCGCGCGGTGATGACGGCGGTGGCGTGCAGCAGGCCGTCGGCGGGGTCGTAGGCGAGGTCGAGGCCGTAGTGCTCGACCTGGTAACCGCCGTTTCCGGCGCGGGGGAAGTACGGGTCGCGCAGCCCGGACGCGCCGGGCCGCCCCTGCACGGTGGCGCCCGTACATCCCGTGGCCAGGACGGCGAGGGAGAGCAGGGCGGCGAGTGCGGGGGCGGCGAGGCGGGTGAGGCCGGTGCGGCGGGTGAGGCCGGTGCGGCCGGGGGGCGCGGGGTGTTCCACGGGTTCGATCCTAAGCGGGCGCCCCGGACGGGGGGCGCGGCCGCGGTCGGGCCCCGGCGGAGCCACCCGGTCGCCGGGTCCCTACTTCTCGCCGAGGGCGTCGGCGCCGGCCTTGGCGAACTTCTCGTCCAGGTCGCCGCTCGGGGCGCCGGCCACGCCGATGCCGGCGACCGGGGCACCCTTGGCCTGCACCGGGGCACCACCGGCGAGGAAGAGGGTGCCGGGGATGTCCTTCAGGTTCGGGGTCTGCGCGAGGCGGCCCGCGAGCACCGAGGTCGGGGCGTTCCAGGACACGGCGGTGAAGGCCTTGCGCTGCGCCGACTCGTACGACTGCGGGCCCGCGCCGTCGCCGCGCAGGGTGACGATGGTGTTGCCGTTGCGGTCCACCACCGCGACCGTCACCTTCTGGTTCTCCTTCTCCGCCGCGTGGAGCGCGGCCTGGGCGGCGCGGGTGGCGGCGTCGACGGTGAGGTGGGTGGAGGTGGTGAAGTTCCGGTCGTCGTCCTTCTTGGCCGCGGCCTGGACGGGGGCGGGGGTGGCGCTCGCGCTGACGGCGCCGAAGGTCCCGGCGCCGAGGGCGACGGCGAGGGCGGTACCGGTGAGGACGCGGGTGCGGGTGTTCATGGCTGCTGCTCCTGGTGGTCATCGGCTCGACTGGCTGCTCCAAGCCTCCGCCGGAACCGGCCCCGGTCCCGTCGCCGTACCGGCTCGCGGCGGCGAGCGCACCGGTTGACGCGGGGGTCATCCGATCGGTCGATGCGGTTGCCCTGGCCGGGCGGTTCTCCTGGGGGCGGCGTCGGGGATGGCCGGGGTCGGGTGGGGTCGGGGCCGGGGCGGGGTGCCGTCCGGGACTGCATGATTTATGGCGCCCTGTCCGGGGCTGCGCAGGTGCTGGGTACCTCGCGCCGACAAATCACGTTTTACGTCCCGGACGACACCCCACCCCGTCCCCGCCCCGGCGCCGGCCGCAGCCCCGTCCCCGCCCGGGCGGGCGACGTCACAATGGATATGTCCTTCCAGCACCAGGAGCCCCACCGTGCGCAACCCCCCGCGGCCGCACCCCACCCCCACCGCCTCCGACGACACCCGCGGCCTGGCCACCGTCATGCACGCGGCGTTCTTCCTGCTCCTCGGCGCCTCGGTGGCCCGCTTCCTGCTCCGGCACCCCGGCGAACCCCGTACCCCCTGGGTCATCGCCCTCAGCATCGCGCTGGCCCTGCTCTACGTCCTCGGGCCCGCCGTCGGCGCCACCCGTACGCTGCCCGCCACCGAGCCCCTGCGCCACCGGCTGTGGCTCGGGCTGGTGGTGGCCACCTGGGTCGTGCTCGTCGTCCTCGCGCCGAGCTTCGCCTGGTGCGCCGTCCCCCTCTTCTTCACCGCCCTGCGCACCCTGCCCCCGCGCGCCGCCGTGGTCCTCGTGGCCCTGCTCACCGTCTTCGTCGTGGCGGCCCAGCTCAAGCTGTCCACCGCCTTCGACCCGAACCTCCTGCTCGCCCCGCCCGCCGTCGCCGCCCTCGCCACCGCCGTCTTCGTCCACATGGAGCGCCAGGCGCAGGAGCAGCGCGCGCTGATCGACGACCTGATCCGCACCCGCCGGGAGCTCGCCGCCACCGAGCGCCGCGAGGGCACCCTGGCCGAGCGGCAGCGGCTGTCGATGGAGATCCACGACACCCTGGCCCAGCACCTGTCCAGCCAGCAGATGCTGCTCCAGGCGGCCGACCGCACCTGGGAGAGCGACCCGGGCACCGCCCGCGCGCACGTCCGTACCGCCACGGACATCACCGCGCGCGGCCTGGCCGAGGCGCGCAGGCTCGTCCACGACCTGGCTCCGCCCGAGCTGGAGAACGGCGCCGGCCTGGCCGAAGCGCTGCGCGCGCTGGACGCGGGCCCGGGCATCGAGGTCCGCTTCCACCTGGAGGGTGCCCCGGTGCCGCTCCCGGACCGCGCCGAATCGGCCCTGCTGCGCATCGCCCAGGGGGCCCTGGCCAACGTCCGCGAGCACTCGGGGGCCCGGACGGCCGCCCTGACCCTGAGCTTCCTCGGCGACCAGGTCGTCCTGGACATCGCGGACGACGGCGCCGGCTTCGCCGAAGCCCGTCCGGCCTCCTCCGGCCGCGGGCACGGCCTCCCGGCGATGCGCGCCCGGGTACGCCAACTGGGCGGAACCCTGACGATCGAATCCACCCCGGGCGAGGGCACCGTCCTCTCGGCCGTGATCCCCCTGGAGCCCACCCGATGACGACGATCCTCCTCTGCGACGACCACGTGGTGGTCCGGGCCGGCCTGCTCGCCCTGCTGGGCAGCGAGCCGGACATCGAGGTGCTGGGCGAGGCCGGCAGCGGTGAGGAGGCGGTCGCGCTGGCCGCGAAGCTGCGCCCCGACGTGGTCCTGATGGACCTCCAGCTGGGCGAGGGCATCGACGGGGTCGAGGCCACCCGCCGCATCACGGCCCTGCCGGAGCCGCCGCACGTGCTGGTCCTGACCACGTACGACACGGACGCGGACATCACCCGGGCCATCGGCGCGGGCGCGACGGGCTACCTCCTCAAGGCGGAGCGCCCCGAGGAACTGTTCGCCGCCATCCACTCGGCGGCGGCGGGCCGCACCACCCTGTCCGCGCCCGTCGCCAGCCGCGTCATGGCCCACATGCGGGGCACCCGCCCGACGCTCACCGACCGCGAACTGGACATCCTGGGCCAGCTGGCCCGCGGCCTCGGCAACCGGGACATCGCCCGCGCCCTGTTCATCAGCGAAGCGACGGTCAAGACCCACCTGGGCCGCATCTACGACAAGCTCGGCGTCGACACCCGCGCGGGCGCGGTCTCGGTGGCCAAGGAACAGCGCCTCCTCCCGTCCTGACGGGATCCGGACACCCGGGCCCGGTCTTCGGACAACCCGGTCCGGGTTTCCGTCGCGGACCTGCCGGACCGGCTCCTCCCGATGGCACGCTCACTCGCACCACCCCCACCCGCGAAGGAGTTCCCGTGCCCCACCCCACGCCCTCCCGCCGCGCCCGCCTCGCCACCGCCGCCCTCCTCGGCGCCGCCCTCGCCCTCACCGCCGGCACGGCGACGGCGAACACCACCACACCCACGACACCCACCGGTACGGTCACGGACATCCGCACCGGCACCGGCACCGGCACCGGCACCGGCACCGGCCAGTACTCGGGCACCGTCCCCCTCGGCACCACCCCCGCCGGCACCACCCACCAACTCCGCGACCCCTCCCGCGGCGGCCAGCGCACCCTCGACGCCCTCAACCAGACCTCCGGCCCCGGCGTCCTGTTCACCGACGCCGACGACGTCTGGGGCACCGGCCTCCCCTCCAGCCGCCAGACCGCCGCCGTCGACGTCCACTACGCCACCGCCGTGACCTGGGACTTCTACCGAGCCGCCTTCAACAGAAGCGGCGTACGCGGCGACGGCGTCGCCACCACCTCCCGCGTCCACTACGGCACCAACTACGGCGGCGCCTTCTGGGACGCGAGCTGCGCCTGCGTCTCGTACGGCGACGGCACCACCCCCGGCCGCCCGCCGACCTCACTCGACATCGTCGGCCACGAACTCGCCCACGGCCTGATCGGCTCCACCGCCGGCTTCACCGCCACCGGAGAGCCCGGCGCCCTCGGCGAGGGCACCGCCGACATCCTGGCCACCGCGGGCGAGTTCTTCGCCGAGAACAAGGCCGACGTCGGCGACTACCTCCTCGGCGAGCGCGTCTACGACGGCCCGCCCCGCCGCATGGACCGCCCCAGCGCCGACGGCGTCTCCCGCGACTACTGGTCCGCGGACATCGGCGGCCTCGACCCGCACGCCGCCTCCGGCCCCGCCCGCCACTTCTACTACCTCCTCGCCGAGGGCAGCGGCCCCAAGGAGATCAACGGGGTCGCCTACGACTCCCCCACCCACGACGGCTCCAAGCTCCTCGGCATCGGCCGCGACCGGGCCACCCGGATCTGGTACCGGGCCCTGACCCTCCACATGCGCTCCTCCACCGACTACGCCGCCGCCCGCACCGCCACCCTCCAGTCGGCCGTCGAGCTCTACGGCCCCGCCGCCCCCGAGGTCGCCCGCGTCGCCGCCGCCTGGAAGGCCGTCAACGTCGGCTGACCCGGCCCACGGCGCCGGGAGGGGCCCGCCCGTGACACCATCGGGGACGTGCTCGACATCGGCTACTCCCTCTCCCGGCGCTTCCCGGACCCCCCGCAGACCGACTACCGCTCGGCGGACGTCCGGACCCTGCGGCACGACCTGTTCTGCGGCGACGTCTACCTCGCGGACACCGTCAAGGACACGGAGGTGTCCACAGCCTGGGGATGGGTGCCGGTCCTCGACTTCGCCTGGGCCCTGTGCGACATCGTCGAGCAGCTCGACGAGGACCCCCGCGGCAGCCGCTCCGCCAACCGCCAGTACGCCGAACTCGACTTCACCGAATCCGCGGACCGGATGCTCTTCGAGCGCCGCTTCGGCTGGGTCGACATCGAAGCCGACTGGATGGACCCGGAGGAGCCCCCGCTGACCTTCAGCCACCGCCTGCTGCGCCGCGAGGCCCGCGACTTCCTCCACGACCTGATCGCGGACCTCATCGACATGCACGACGGGCTGGCCGACAACCCGATCATCTGGACCCTCCAGTCCCGCTTCCCCCGCGTCCCGGCGTAACCCCGCCGGGGGCAACCCCCCGAACCCACCCGGAACTCCACCTCCAGGCTCCAGCCCCCGACCCCGGACCCGCAGCTCCCGGGCCCCGGACCCGCAGCCCCCGGGCCCCGACCCCGGACCCGCAGCCCCCGGGCCCCGCACCCCAGGTACCGGTCCCCGCACCCCCGGCCCCTTGGCGGCCCCGCACTTCGGGTCTTGGCCCCCCGGGTCCCAGTCCCGGCACCCTCCGGCCCCGGCCCCCCGAGCCCGGGCCGCCCGATCCCTGAACCCTGGCCCGCAGGCCCAGGCCCGCAGGTCCCGGGACCTACACCCCCCGGGTCCCGGAGCCGGCACCCTCCGGCCCCGGCCCCCCGAGCCCGGTACCCCCGGGCCCGGTACCCCCGGCCCCCGAGGCCCCGGACCCGCAGCTCCCGGCTCCCGCACCCCCGGGTCCCAGGCCCCGGTCCCCGGAGTCCGCACCCCCGGGCCCTTGGCCCCCTCGCGGCTCCGCACCGCGGAGGGGTGGCCGGGTCCCGGCTAGCCCTCCACGCGCAGCCCCAGCTGCGCCGCCAGGGCCGGGGCCAGGTCGAACAGCTGCGCCGGGCTGATCACCGCCCCGGACAGGGCCTCCACCCCGCGCGCGATCCCCAGCTCCGACGCCGCCCGCAGGTCCACGTCCGCCATCCGCGCCCCCGTGAAGTCCGCCCCCCGCACCACGCAGCCCCGGAACTCCACCCGCTCCATCACCGCACCCCCGAAGTCCGGCTCCACCAGCACGCACCCGTCGAAGACCACGTCCTTCAACCGCGCCGTCCGCAGGTTGAGGTAGTCGATCTTCCCGCCCCGCACGAGCACCCGCTCCAGCACCGCCCCGTGCAACTGCGCCCCGCCGAGCCGCGCCTCCACCAGCTCCACGTCCCGCAGCGACGCCCCCGCCAGATCCGTCCCCACCCCCCGGACCCCCTCCAGCACCGAGTCCAGGATCCGCGCCTTCGCCAGCCCCGCCCCGTCCAGCGCGCACCGGCGCAGCGCGCAGTCCATGAACCGCGCCCCGACGCCCTCCTGCCCCGCCAGATCGACGTCCGCGAACTCCAGCCCGTCGTAGTCCCCGTCCGGCTCCAGCCCACCGCCCTCCCACGCCACCAGCCCCGGCAGCCGCACCTCCGCCCGCCTCGCCGCCCTGACCGTCCCGCCCGCCTTGCCCGCCTGCCCGCGCACCCGCTCGTTCCGCACCATCCCCCCATCGTGACCCACGGGACCGACAACGGAACCCCTTGACCTCAACCACGCTCCAGGTCACAGGCTGGCCGCATGGACACCATGCGCGCCATCCGCCTCCACGCCTTCGGCCCCGCCGAGAACCTCTCCTACGAGACCGTCCCCCTCCCCACCCCCGGCCCCGGCCAGGTCCGCATCGCCGTCGCCTCCGCCGGCGTCCACCTCCTCGACGTCAACCTCCGCAAGGGCATCGAGGGGCCCCCGGCACCCCTGCCCGCACTCCCCACCACCCCCGGCCGCGAAGTCGCCGGCACCGTCGACGCCCTCGGCCCCGGCACCGATCCCACCTGGCTCGGCCGGACCGTCGTCGCCCACCTCGGCTTCGCCCCGGGCGGCTACGCCGAGTACGCCGTCACCGACGCCGCCCGCCTCCACCCCGTCCCCGAGAACCTCGACACCGCCCAGGCCGTCACCATGATCGGCACCGGCCGCACCACCCTCGGCATCCTCCAGTTCGCCGACCTCGGCCCCGACTCCACCGCTCTGATCACCGCCGCCGCCGGCGGCATCGGCACCCTGCTCGTCCAGTACGCCAAGAACACCGGCGCCACCGTCATCGCCCTCGCCGGAGGCCCCACCAAAACCGCCCTGGCCACCGCCAACGGCGCCGACCTCGCCGTCGACTACACCACCGACGACTGGGCCGACACCGTCCGCGCCCACCACCCAGACGGCGCCACCGTCCTCTTCGACTCCGTCGGCGGCACCACCGCGCGGACCGCCCTCGGCCTCCTCGCCCCCGGCGCCCGCCACCTCGTCCACGGCTGGTCCTCCGGCCCCCTCACCCTCACCGACACCGAACAGGACGACCTCACCGCCCGCGGCATCACCACCCGCGGCGTCCTCGGCCCCGCCATGCTCGAAGCCGTCGGAGCCCCCGACCCCCTGCGCGTCCTGGAAACCCGCGCCCTCGAAGAAGCCGCCACCGGCCGGCTGCGCCCCGCCATCAAGCGCTACCCCCTCGCAGAAGCCGCAGCCGCCCACCACGCCCTCGAAACCCGCGCCACCACCGGCAAGGTCGTCCTGGAACCCTGACCCATCCCTCCCGGAACCCCGCCCCGGGCCCGGTCACCCCGTCACGAAGACCCCCGCACCCGCCCCGCCTCCCCCCGGGCGAACGCCGCCTCCGCCCGGTACCGCCGACGGTCCTGCGGAAACACCAGCACCCCCGCCAGCCCCTCCGAAGCCACCGCGACCTCCTCCCACCACCCGGCGACCTCCGCCGCCGGGCTCCCCGGGGCCGGCCGCCGACCCCGCACCTCCCGCAACACCTCCAGAGCCGATCCCAGCTCCGGCGGAACCGCCCCCGCGCTCACCCCGCACGCCCCAACAACACCTCCGCCACCGCCACTTCCCGCTCCGGCAGCGCCACCTCCCCGTCCTCCACCTCCCACAGACAGTTCTGCACCACCCGCCCGAGCGTCCACGCCCGCGCCCGCTCCCGGTCCAGCCCCACCACCCCCGTCAGCAAGTCGAACCGCCACCCGACCTCCTCCGCCCGGAACCCGTTCACCAGCGCCGGCAGCAACTCGAACCCCGGATCCCCCGCCAGCGGCTTCGGATCGATCGCCAGCCACGGCTCCCGCACCCCCGCCAGCACGTTGTCGAAGTGCAGGTCCCAGTGCAGCAACCGGTCCCCCGGCTCCCCCGCCACCTCCGCCAGCGCCGCCGCGCAGTCCCGCAGCAGCCGCCGCTCCCCCGCGTCCGCCAGCCGCCCGGCCGCCTCCGGCACCCCCGCCAGCAGCCCCGCCGCGACCTCGCCCAGCCCCCGCAACCCCTCCGGCGCCCGCACAGCCGTCAGCCGCGCCAGCAGCCCCGCCACCACCGACACCGCCGCCCGCGCGTCCCGCTCCAGCAACCCCGACAGGTGCCGCCCCGCATCCAGCCGCTCCAGCAGCAACGTCCCCGTAGGCCCGTCCCACTCCAGCAGCCGTACGCAGCCCCGCCCGCCCCACGCGCGCAGCGCGACCGGCTCCCCCGCGCTCTCCTCGTCCGGGACCAGCAGCTTCAGCGCCGCCTCGGTACCGTCCGCCCGCACCACCGGCAGCACCAGGGCCGTCATCCCGTGCATCGCGGGCCCCGTCACCCGCAGCCCCCACCGCTCCAGGAACTCCGCCACCCGCCCCGGCAGCCCCGCGATGAACTCCCGTCCCGCCAGGCCGCCGTACCGCAGCTGCACCTCGACCAACTCAGCCGGAATCTCCACCATGGGCCCGACCCTACGCAGCTACACCCCCCACGCCCGCGTCCTCGAGGGTCCGCGCGAACCCGGCCGCGTCGAACATCGACCCGTCCTTCGCCCCCACCGGCTTCCCGTCCAACAGCACCGCCGGCGTCCCCTGCATCCCCGTCGCCTCGAAGCCCTTCTCCGCACCGGCGACCCACCCCGTGTGCGTCCCCTCGGCCACGGCCCGGTCGAAAGCCTCCCCGCGCAGCCCCGGCACCTGATCGGCGATCCGCAGCAGCAGCTCGTCGGTGAACCTCCCCTTCGGCTGACTCGCGAAGACCGCCGCGTGGTACTCGGCGAACTTCCCCGCGTCCACCGACGCCCGCAGCGCGTTCACCGCCTTCACCGAGCCGCTCACCCCGCCCCGGTCGAGGAAGGAGGCCAGCAGGTACTCGATCCTCACCTCACCCTCGTCCGCCAGCTTCAGCAGCGTCTCCCCGCCCTCCGCCTCGAACTTCGCACAGGCCCCGCACCGCGGATCCACCAGCACCTGAACGGTGCGCGGCGCCTCCGGCCGCCCCACGACCACCTTCGCCCCGTCCACGACCGCGGGCAGCTTCGCGAGCCGGTCCGCGATCGGACTGGTCCGCACGGCCGAAAGGTCCGACGCCGCCGTATCCGACGAGCCCGCGCCGCCCCCGCCGCCGCAGCCCGCCACCGCACCGCCCAGCAGCGCCGCCGCCACCACCAACGCGACGACCCGTCCCGCGCGCCCTGCCTTCCGTACGCCCAGCATCACCCGACGACACCCTCTCCATAAAAAACTCATAAACCCTAAACCCGACAAACCCCCCTCGACACCCTACGCAACGCCCCTCATCCCCCACATCGGCCATCCGGCCATCCAACGCACCCCGAAACACGACACCCCGTCCCTGGACACCCCTCGAACACCCCGTGTACCAACTCCCCCATGACGATCAACGGCGGTATCTCCTTCTGGTACGCGACCGACACCACCGCCCCCCAGCCACCCCGCGCCCCCCTCACCACCGACGCCACGGCAGACGTCGTCATCGTCGGCGGCGGCTACACCGGCCTGTGGACGGCCTACTACCTCAAGCGCGCCGCCCCCGATCTCCGCGTCACCGTCCTGGAGCAGAAGTTCTGCGGCTACGGGGCCTCCGGCCGCAACGGCGGCTGGCTCTACAACGGCATCGCCGGACGCGACCGCTACGCCGCCCTCCACGGCCACCAGGCCGCCCTGCGCCTCCAGCACGCCATGAACGACACCGTCACCGAGGTCATCGACACCGCCGCCAAGGAGGGCATCGACGCCGACATCCACCGCGGCGGAGTCCTCGAAGTAGCCCGCACCCCCGCCCAGCTCACCCGCCTCAAGGCCTTCCACGCCGCCGAACTCGGCTTCGGCGAGAGCGACCGCGTCCTCTACGACGCCACCGACACCCGCGCCCACATCGACATCGCCGACGCCGTCGGCTCCAGCTGGACCCCGCACGGAGCCCGCATCCACCCGCTCAAGCTGGTCCGCGGCCTGGCCACCGCCTGCGAACGCCTCGGCGTCGTCATCCACGAATCCACCCCCGTCACGGAACTCGCCCCCCGCCGGGCCGTCACCCCCTACGGCACGGTCCGCGCCCCGTACGTCCTGCGCTGCACCGAGGGGTTCACCGCCGCGCTCAAGGGCCAGAAGCGCACCTGGCTCCCCATGAACTCATCGATGATCGCCACGGCCCCCCTCCCGAAGTCCGCCTGGGACTCCCTGGGCTGGTCGGACCGGGCCGTCCTCGGGGACATGGCCCACGCCTACATGTACGCCCAGCGCACCGCCGACGACCGCATCGCGATCGGCGGCCGCGGCATCCCGTACCGCTTCGGCTCGCGCACCGACAACGACGGCCGCACCCAGCAGGCCACCATCGCCTCCCTGTCCTCCCTCCTCTTCTCCTTCTTCCCGCAGCTCACCGGGACGGAGATCACCCACGCCTGGTCGGGCGTCCTCGGCGTCCCCCGCGACTGGTGCGCCACCGTCACCCTGGACGCCACCACGGGCCTGGGCTGGGCGGGCGGCTACGTCGGCTCCGGCGTGGCCACCGCCAACCTCGCCGCCCGCACCCTGCGCGACCTGGTCCTCGGCGAGACCACCGAGCTGACCGCCCTGCCCTGGGTCCACCACCGGGTCCGCCGCTGGGAGCCCGAGCCCTTCCGCTGGCTCGGCGTCCACGCCCTCTACGCCGCCTACCGCGAGGCGGACCGCCACGAATCGACCACCCACCGCCCAACGACAACCCCGCTGGCCCGCCTCGCCGACCGCATCTCGGGCCGCGGCTGAGGAACGCAAAAGGCCCCGGGTGATCACCCGGGGCCTTCCGCTTTTGTACGAATTCCCTCGATCAGATGCCCTCTGACCTGGGACGGAGCCGCCTGTCGGAATCGAACCGACGACCTCAAGATTACAAGTCAAGCGCTCTAGCCAACTGAGCTAAGGCGGCACGACCTCACACACAACCTCCACGCGCGAAGCCGCCCTCACTCTACACAGCGCCCGATTCCCCAAGCCATTAGATTGAACCCTCCCCCGTAACCCCTCACGCACACGTTCGTTGAACGTACTGATGTGCCGTTCTGAAGATCAGACCATGGGAGGGGAGATGGCGGACCGAGTGACAGGGGAGGAGGCCCGACGCATCAAGCGCGACCTTCTCGGGGTGGGCGACCGGACCGAACACCGGAAGCGGGCCGTGGCGCCGATGAAGGGGCTGATCGGACAAGTGGGCATGCAGCAGCGCGCCTACCGCTTCCGCTTCTACCCGACCGCCGACCAGGCGGCCCAGCTCGCGCAGACCTTCGGCGCCTGCCGCTGGGTCTACAACGAAGGCCTCGCCCTCCGGGTGAAGGCCTGGGAGGACCACCGGGTCTCACTGGGTTACGCGGAGACCTGCCGGGCCCTGACCGGGTGGAAACGCGTACGGGGGACGGCGTGGCTGAAGGAGACCTCGTCCACGGTCCTCCAGCAGTCCTTACGACACCTGGACTCGGCCTTCTCGCGATTCTTCAAGGGCTCGGCGAAGTACCCGCGAAGGAAGTCCAAACACCGCTCGAAGGACGCGGCGACCTACGTCCGCACCGGTTTCCGGTGGGCCGAAGACCCGAAGCGTCCCGGTACGGCCTCGGTCACCCTGGCCAAGCAGACGGCGCCACTCGACATCCGCTGGTCGCGCGCGCTCCCCCCGGGGCAGTTACCGGTGAAGCTGAACGTCACCCGGGACCGCGCCGGCCGGTTCTTCCTGTCCGTACTGGTGGAGGAGGCGGTCGTCCCGCTGCCCACGATGTTCGTTCCGGGCGGTCGGGAGCCCAAGGCCGTGGGCCTCGACCTCGGCCTCGCGACGCTGGTGACGATGGACGACGGGGAAAAGCTCCCGCACCCCCGCCTCCTGGCGAAATACGAGAAGCAGCTCGCAACCCTCCAGCGTGACCTGCACCGGAAGCAGAAGGGTTCGAAGAACCGGGGGAAGGCGCGGGAGCGGATCGCCCGCCTGTACTCCTCGATCGGTGACGTCCGTCGTGACCAGCTGGACCAGCTGACGACCCGCCTCGTGCGCGAGAACCAAGTGCTCGTGGTGGAAGACCTACCGATCGCCAACCTGCTGCGTGCGGCAACGGGCAGGAACAAGCGCCGCAAAGCGGCCCTGAACCGGTCGATCCTCGACGCCGCCTGGGGTGAACTGCTGCGCCAGCTGCGCTACAAGTGCGCGTGGTACGGGCGGACCCTGGTCATCGTGGACCGCTTCTTCCCGTCGACCCGGCGCTGCTCCGCGTGCCACACGAAGGGTCCGAAGCTCGACGTATCGATCCGCGAGTGGACCTGCGCGGAATGCGGGACCGCCCACGACCGGGACACGAACGCGGCGGTGAACCTCCGGGACGAGGGGATGCGGCTGTACTGGACGGTGGCCATGGCGCTGCCGCCCGGACGCGTACCGCCGAGCGTCATCAAGGCTTCGGAGCTGCTGGACCTCGTACCGGCGGCATAGCGAAGTGAAGCATCACGGACCGACGGGCCGTCGGCCGCAATGCCTGTGGAGCCTGCGTAGGACCGACCAGGTGCGACCCCCAGGGTCTCGCCGGGCCGGCAGCGGGCGTCGAAACAGGAACCACTGCTCGCGAGGGCAGTGAGGCGTGGGAGTACCACGGCCGGAAAGGCGGTGCTCTGCACGGCCTGGTCAAAAGTGGGGTGCTCTGCCAGCCCTGGTCAAAAGAGCGGTGCTCTGGCCCGCCCTGCCCGCGATCCGGACCGTCAGATTGCTGACAGGAGCCTTCGCAGCCGGTAGCGTCGGGCGGAGTCCGCTTACTGGACTAGACCTTCCACTCGGATCGTCCGGCACGTTCCTGCCGGTAGAAGGGATTCATCACCATGGCTTCTGTGACTTTCGACCGCGCGACCCGGCTCTACCCGGGCAGCGACAAGCCCGCCGTCGACCAGCTGGAGCTGGAGATCGAGGACGGCGAGTTCCTCGTCCTCGTCGGCCCCTCCGGCTGCGGCAAGTCCACCTCCCTGCGCATGCTCGCGGGCCTGGAGGACGTCAACGGCGGCGCCATCCGCATCGGTGACCGCGACGTCACGCACCTGCCGCCCAAGGACCGGGACATCGCGATGGTGTTCCAGAACTACGCGCTGTACCCGCACATGACCGTCGCCGACAACATGGGCTTCGCGCTCAAGATCGCCGGTGAGGACAAGGCCACCATCCGCCGCAAGGTGGAGGACGCGGCGAAGATGCTGGACCTCACCCAGTACCTCGACCGCAAGCCCAAGGCGCTCTCCGGCGGTCAGCGCCAGCGCGTCGCGATGGGCCGCGCCATCGTCCGCAAGCCGCAGGTCTTCCTGATGGACGAGCCGCTGTCGAACCTCGACGCCAAGCTCCGCGTGTCCACCCGCACCCAGATCGCCGCCCTCCAGCGCGACCTCGGGATCACCACCGTCTACGTCACCCACGACCAGGTCGAGGCCATGACGATGGGCGACCGCGTGGCGGTCCTCAAGGACGGTCTGCTGCAGCAGGTGGACACCCCGCGCAACATGTACGACCGGCCGGCGAACCTGTTCGTGGCCGGGTTCATCGGCTCCCCCGCCATGAACCTCGTCGAGGTCCCGATCACCGACGGCGGCGTGAAGTTCGGCGCGAGCGTCGTCCCGGTCTCCCGCGCTGCGCTGTCGGCGGCCGCGGACGCCGGCGACCGCACGGTCACCGTGGGCGTGCGCCCCGAGCACTTCGACGTCGGCGACGCGGGCGGTCTGACGATCACCGTCAACGTGGTCGAGGAACTGGGCGCCGACGGCTACGTCTACGGCAGCGCCCTGCTCGGCACCGACAAGACGCCGCAGGACATCGTGGTCCGCGTGGGCGGCCGCCAGGTCCCGGAGAAGGGCTCGACGATGCACCTGGTGCCGCGCGCCGACGAGATCCACGTGTTCTCGACCTCCACCGGTGCCCGCCTGTCCGACTGACGCGCACGTACGCGCGAGCGCAAGGGGCGTCCCGCCAAGGGGCGCCCCTTCCGCGTCAGTTGTGGGCCGCGGAACGAACCGCGGCAGACCGGGCCATTCGGCCGCACCCGTCAACCCCTTATTCGAAAAGCCACGTCGAACCATCCCCCGACCGGGTGACTAAATGTCGCCAAATCTTCACCGAGCGCTACTCTCGCCCTCGTGACCCACACTGCCCGCCGTATCGGCCGTTCCCTCGCCCTGGTCCTGCCCGTCGTCCTGGTCCTGTCCGGGACCCTCGCGGTCACGATGGTTCCCTGGGCGGACAACTCCCCTTCCCAGATCCTGACCGCCTCCGCCGAGGACGTCTCCGTCCCCGCGAAGCCGCGCGCCGCGCAGGACGTGCTGCGCGACAAGCTGCTCGGTGAAATCCGGCAGGGCGAGGAGCCGGGTGACGTCCTGACCCACCTCCAGCAGGAGGTGGACAAGCGTCCTTCGCTCGCCGACCACTGCGTGGGCATCGCGCGGGCCCTGGGCCGGGCCGCGGTGGACGCGTACGGGCCCACGAAGGCCCAGTCGTTCGCGCGCCCGGTGTGCGACACCTCGTACGCCTCGGGTGTCGCCTCGATGGGCTGACGCCCGCCGCGCCTGCCTCCGCCGGGGCAGGGGCCGTCCCTACGCTGACGGCCATGAGCGATGTTCCCCCCGCATCTCCCGCGTCTCCCGCACCGCCCGTTTCATCCCAACCCACCGACCGCGCGGCCGCGTTCCCGGCCCCGCCCACCCAGGCGGTCGTCCTGGCGGGCGGCCAGGGATCGCGGCTGCGGCCGTATACGGACGACCGTCCGAAGCCGATGGTCGAGATCCCGGGGACGGGACTGCCGATCATCGGGCACCAGTTGGCCTGGCTGGCGGCGGAGGGGGTCACCGATGTCGTCGTCTCCTGCGGGCACCTCGCGTACGTGCTCCAGGAGTGGCTGGCGTGCGCGCCGTTGCCGCTGCGGGTGACGACGGTGGTCGAGGAGGAGCCGCTGGGGCGCGGTGGCGGCCTCAAGTACGCGGCCCGGCACCTGCCTTGCGGTGACCGGCCGTGGTACGCGACCAACGGGGACGTGTGGACGCGGTTCCCGCTGCGCGAGATGGCGGCCTTCCACGAGGAGCGGGGGGCGACGGCGACGCTGGCGCTGGCCCGGCCGCGGATTCCGTGGGGGGTGGTGGAGACGAACGAGTTCGGTCAGGTGCTGGACTTCATCGAGGCGCCGCCGTCGCCGTACCCGGTCAATGCCGGCGTGTACGTGTTCGCCCCCGAGTTCGCGGCGCTGCTGCCCGATGTGGGGGACCACGAGCGGACGACGTTCCCGCATCTGGCGCGCGAGCGGCGGCTGGCGGGCTTTCCGCTGCCGCAGGGGGCCTACTGGCGGGCGATCGACACCGCGAAGGACCTGACCGAGGCGGCGCGGGAGTTGGCGGCGCAGAACGCCGCCTGAGCCTCCTGCCTCCTGCGCCGTCTCGGTCCGTACGCGGCCCCCGTACGCGGCCCCGTACGTGGAAGGGCCCGGCGCGCTCGGTGGCGTGCCGGGCCCTTCGGGGTGGGAGGGGTCAGCCGAGGAGGCCGCCGACGAGGCCGGGCTTCTTGGCCGGGGTGTCCCCGCCTCCGCCGCCCCGGCTCCCGGAGGAGGAGGCGGGCGGCTGCTGCGGGCTGGACTGCTTCGGGGTGGTGCTGCGCGGGGTCTGGCCGCTGCCGCCGCTCCTGGTGGCGCTGGGGGCCCCGGAGCCGGTGCCGGTGCCGGCGGTCTCCCGGGTGGTGGAGCCGCTGCCGGTGCGGCCGGGCTTGGCGGAGGGGGTGGGGGCGGACGCGGAGGGGGTGGCGGCCTGCTTCGAGGGCTGCTGCTGCTTGACCGCGGGTCCGGACGGCCGGGCGGGGGCCTGGGGCAGCGGGCTGCCGGGGAGGTAGTTGCTGGGGGCCTGGCCGGGGCCGGGGACGGTGACGACGGTGCTGGAGCGGACGGCGCCGCCGAGGACGGAGCCGATGAGGAGGGTGAGCCCGCAGACGACGGTGGCCATCACCGCGCCGCGGCGCAGGACGCGCCGGCGCAGCCGCCAGAGTTCGGCGCGGGGGCCGAGGGTGCGCCAGGCCTCTCCGGAGAGCCGGCCGTCGAGGGAGTAGACGGGTGCGCCGGCGATGATCAGCGGGCTCCAGGCGGCCAGGTAGATGATGTCGGGGGCGTCGTAGGCGGGGACGGTCTTCCAGCTGACCGTCATCAGCAGGGCGGCGGAGAGCAGGGCCCCGATGCAGGCGGCGAACCGCTGCCAGAGGCCGAAGACGGTCAGGACGCCGACGATGACCTGGAAGAAGGCCACGGTGAGGCCGGCTCCCACGGGGTGGGCCAGCGCGAAGTCGCGCAGTGGTTCGGCGAGGGCCCAGGGGTGGAGGGTGTGGAGCCAGCTGACCATGGAGCCGCGTTCGCCGCCGTCGAAGTAGACGGGGTCGCACAGCTTGCCCATGCCGGCGTAGATGGAGATGAAGCCGAGGAAGACGCGCAGCGGGAGCAGCACGACGCCGAGGTTCATCCGGCGGCCGGGGTAGTAGGAGGCCTGGGCGCGGGGGTCGGCGGGACCGCGCCGGGAGTCGGTGTCGGGGTAGTGCGGGGGGTGGTACTGCGGGGGGTACTGCGGGTCGTGCGGCCGGTGGGGCAGGTCCCGTAGGGCGGTGAGCGCGCGGGTCTCGTCCGGGTCCCCGTAGGTGCGCTGGCCGATGACGGTGGGGGTGGTGAGGGTGTCGTCGGCGAGGTCGTGTGCGAGGTCGACCCGGGGGATGGTCTGGGTGGCCCCGCCGTCGTATGCGTCGTGTCCGCGGCCGGCCTCCCGCACGGCCTGGAGGAGCCCGCCCGTGGCCGCGGCGTCGCCGGGGGCGGACTTGCCGCTCCAGACGACGGGGGCGCGGCGGCGGGTGGCTCCGGCGGCGGCGACCACGGCGGCGCCGAGTACGGGCGCGCGGCCGGGGGTATTCGCGGGCTTGGAACGCGCGCTCGGGCTCGGTGCGAGCCGCACGCGGAAGCTGGCGTGGTTGACGATGACCTGTGCGGGGTCGCACGGCACCTTGACCATGCTCAGCGCGGGCTGGTCGTCGAACCCTGACGTTCTGGTGTCCACACTCATCTAACCGAGTGATCAGTGTTTAGGACACTGCCTTGACAGCAGGGATCTGTCCGAGACCCGTCAAGATCAAGTCACCCCGCCCGGAAGGGGCGGGGTGACACGCTCACGGGTGACTCCCCGTGAGGCAAGTGGATCAAGCGGCGGGGCGGGCGGGCCCTGCCCCGGTGCCGTCAGACGCGGCCGGCCTCGGCGCGGCGGCGGGCGGCCTCGTAGAGGACGACGCCCGCGGCGACACCGGCGTTGAGCGATTCGGCGCCGCCCGGCATCGGGATGCGGACGAGGTAGTCGCAGTTCTCGCCGACGAGACGGCCGAGGCCCTTGCCCTCGGAGCCGACGACGATGACGACGGGACCGGAGAGCGCTTCGAGGTCGGCGACGGAGTGCTCGCCCTCGGCGGCCAGGCCGACGATGGCCAGACCGGCCTTCTTGTAGTCCTGGAGGGCCCGGGTCAGGTTGGTGACGCGGGAGACCGGGGTGCGGGCGGCGGTGCCGGCGGAGGTCTTCCAGGCTCCGGCGGTCATGCCGGCGGCGCGGCGCTCGGGGATGACCACGCCGTGGCCGCCGAAGGCGGAGACGGAGCGGACGATCGCGCCGAGGTTGCGGGGGTCGGTGACGCCGTCGAGGGCTACGATCAGCGGGTCGTCGCCGTTGTCGTAGGCGTCGGCGGTGAGGTCCTCGGGGTGCGCGTACTCGTACGGCGGGACCTGGAGGACCAGGCCCTGGTGGTTGAGCCCGTTGGTCATGCGGTCGAGCTCGGGGCGCGGGGCTTCCATCAGGTTGATGTTGCCGCGCTCGCCTGCGAGCTGGATGGCCTCGCGGACGCGCTCGTCGTTGTCGATGAACTGCTGGACGTAGAGGGTGGTGGCGGGGACGCCGTCGCGCAGCGCCTCGAAGACCGGGTTGCGGCCGACGACCATCTCGCTGGTGCCCTTGGGGCCGCCGCGGCGCGGGGCCGGGCGGCGCTTGGCGGCCTGGCGGGCCATGGCGTTCGCGATGCGGTTGGCCTTGTGCTTCTTGCGGTCCTCGGCCTTGGGCGTGGGGCCCTTGCCTTCGAGGCCCTTGCGCCGCTGGCCACCGCTGCCGACCGTGGCGCCCTTCTTGTTGGACGTGCGGCGGTTCCTGCGCTGGCTGTTCCCGGCCATGACCTCTACCTGTTTTCGTTGGTGCTGCGATATGTACGTATGAAGAGTGTGCCGCCCGGAAGGCCGGGCGGCACAGTCGGACTGCTCCGGAGGGCCGTGTCGGTCGTACGCGCCTAGCGCGGGCCGAGGGTCCAGCGGGGTCCGGTGGGGCTGTCCTCGATGACCAGGCCGGACTGCTGGAGCTGGTCGCGGATGGCGTCGGCGGTGGCCCAGTCCTTGCGGGCGCGGGCGGACTCGCGCTGGTCCAGGACGAGGCGTACGAGGGTGTCGACGGCTCCGTGCAGGTCCTCGCCCCGGTCGGCCGCCTCGCCGGCCCAGTGCGGGTCGAGCGGGTCCAGGCCGAGGACGGCCAGCATGGCGCGGACCTCGGACAGGCGGGCGATGGCCGCGTCCTTGTCGTCGGCGGCGAGGGCGCTGTTGCCCTGGCGGACGGTGGTGTGGACGATGGCGAGCGCCTGCGGGACGCCCAGGTCGTCGTCCATGGCCTCGGCGAAGGCCGGCGGGACCTCGGCCGCGGCCTCGACGGGCCCGCCCGCCTTCTCGATGACGCGCTGGTAGAAGCCCTCGATGCGGGCGAAGGCGGACTCCGCCTCGCGCAGGGCCTCCTCGCTGTACTCGATCATCGAGCGGTAGTGCGGGGTGCCGAGGTAGTAGCGGAGCACGATGGGGCGCCACTGCTTGACCATCTCGGAGACGAGGACCGAGTTGCCGAGGGACTTGGACATCTTCTCGCCGGACATGGTGACCCAGGCGTTGTGCACCCAGTACTTGGCGAACTCGTCACCGAAGGCCCGGGCCTGGGCGATCTCGTTCTCGTGGTGCGGGAAGATGAGGTCCAGGCCGCCGCCGTGGATGTCGAAGGCCTCGCCGAGGTACTTGTGCGCCATGGCGGAGCATTCGAGGTGCCAGCCGGGACGGCCGCGGCCCCAGGGGGTCTCCCAGGAGGGCTCGCCGGGCTTGGCGGACTTCCACATGGCGAAGTCGCGCGGGTCGCGCTTGCCGGTCTCGCCGGTGGACTCCGGCTGGCGGATGTTGTCGAGCTCCTGGCGGGAGAGCGAGAGGTAGCCGGGGAAGGACTTCACGTCGAAGTAGACGTTGCCCTCGGACTCGTACGCGTGGCCGCGCTCGATGAGCCCGCGCATCATCTCGATCATCTCGGGGACGTGACCGGTGGCGCGGGGCTCGTAGGTCGGCCGCAGGCAGCCCAGGGCGTCGTAGCCGTTGTTGAAGGCCAGCTCGTTGTCGTAGCCGATGGACCACCACGGGCGGCCCTGCTCGGCGGACTTCGCGATGATCTTGTCGTCGATGTCGGTGACGTTGCGGATGAAGGTGACGTCGTAGCCGCGGTACGCGAACCAGCGGCGCATCACGTCGAAGTTCAGGTAGGACCTGATGTGCCCGATGTGCGGGGCGGCCTGCACGGTCGCGCCGCAGAGGTAGATCGAGACGCAGCCCGGGACGAGCGGGGTGAAGTCGCGGATCTGCCGGGCGCTGGTGTCGTACAGGCGAATAGTCACGGCATCCAGGGTAGTGGGCCTCTAGCAGTGCCCCGCGACCCTTTGGGCACCCGGGGGGCGGGTTTGTTGCACAAGGGGCGCGGAAGGGGGGCCCGCGAGGTCCCGTACGGGCGGTTTACCCGTCTTGCCCGGCGCCGTGCGCCCCGGCGGAGCCCCCCGGGCCGCCGCGCGCCCTCGACCGGGCCGCGAGGCCCCGGCCCGGCGGGCCGGGGGTTCCCGGGCGTTCGGACGCGGTGGAGGTTCAGACGCGGTAGACGAGCGCCGTGGCGATGGCGGCGAGCCCTTCTGCGCGGCCCGTGAGGCCCAGGCCGTCGGTGGTGGTGCCGGAGACGGCGACGGGGGCGCCCGCCGCCGCCGCGAGCGCCTTCTGCGCTTCTTCGCGCCGCTTTCCGATCTTCGGGCGTACGCCGATCACCTGGATCGCGATGTTGCCGATCTCGAACCCCTCGGCGCGCACGATCCGGGCGGCCTCCGCCAGCAGGGTCACGCCCGCGGCGCCGGACCACTCGGGGCGGGAGGTGCCGAAGTGGGCGCCGAGGTCGCCGACCCCGGCCGCCGAGAAGAGGGCGTCACAGGCCGCGTGGGCCGCGACGTCCCCGTCGGAGTGACCGGCGAGACCGTCCTCGCCCTCCCACAGCAGCCCGGCGCACCACAGCTCGCGCCCGGCCTCGAAGGCGTGGACGTCGGTCCCGATCCCGACGAGCGGGATCAGCGGGGCGCCGGCGGCGGCCCGCCCGGCACGGCCTTCGGAATCAGTACGCATCGGTGGCCCTCCTGCGGGCGAGTACGGCCTCGGCGAGGACCAGGTCGAGCGGGCGGGTGACCTTGAAGGCCTCTTCGTGGCCGGGGACGACCACGACGGTGACCCCGGTGCGTTCCACCATGCCGGCGTCGTCCGTGGCGCCCTCGCCGCTGACGGCGATGGCCTCGTGGGCGCGCAGCAGGGTGGCGAGGTCGAAGCCCTGCGGGGTCTGTACGGCGCGCAGCCGGGCCCGCTCGGGCGTGGCGACGACCGGTTCGGGCCGGCCGGGCGCGCCGGGTTCGACCTCCTTGACGGTGTCGGCCAGCGGCAGGGCGGGGACCACGGCGGGGGCGCCGTCGCGGACGGCTTCGACGACGGAGTCGACGGTGTCCACGGGGACCAGCGGGCGGGCCGCGTCGTGGATCAGTACGGAGGTGATGTCCGCCGGGAGGGCGTCCAGGCCGGCCCGGACGGACTCCTGGCGGGTGTCCCCGCCGGGGACGACCCGGATCTCGGTGCGTTCGGGCAGCGCGTGCTCGTCCAGCAGGTTGCGCACCTCGGCGGTCCCGTCGGACGGCGCGACGACCACGACGAGGGACACCGCGCGGGAGCGTGCCATGGCGCGGACGGCGTGGATGAGCATCGGCGTCCCGCCGAGCGCCCGCAGGGCCTTGGGGGCGCCGGGGCCGAGGCGTACCCCGCGTCCGGCGGCCGGGATCACCGCGGCGGTGCGGTGGGGGCGCGTTTGGTCAGACATCAGTAGTAGCTCCGGGCCAGGTTTGTGACTTCGGCCGACATGGGTATGGCCTGAAGGGTGCCGGGTGCGACGCCCTCGCCCCTTCCGTGACGACCGGTCGAGCCGGCTGGCCGGGCCCGGCGCGCCAGAAGCAGGCCTACGGGTCTGTGTCTACGGGTCTGTGCCTAAGGGTCCGTGGACGTGGATGCAGACATGCCGCAGCGCCCGGCAACGACCCCCTCGTGGAGGAGGGGGTCCGTCATCGGGCACCGCGGCACACTGTGGTTCGGTTCGAGCGTCAGGACGCGAGAACCTCGTCGAGGAGGGCCTCGGCCTTGTCCTCGTTGGTGTTTTCGGCGAGCGCGAGCTCGCTCACCAGAATCTGGCGCGCCTTCGCGAGCATGCGCTTCTCACCCGCGGAAAGCCCGCGCTCACGCTCACGACGCCACAGGTCACGCACCACTTCGGCGACCTTGATGACATCGCCAGAAGCGAGCTTCTCCAGATTTGCCTTGTAGCGCCGGGACCAGTTCGTCGGCTCTTCTGCGTACGGTGCGCGGAGCACCTCGAAGACCCGGTCCAGCCCGTCCTGGCCGACTACGTCGCGAACGCCGACGAACTCCGCATTGTCCGCAGGCACACGAACCGTCAGGTCGCCCTGGGCGACCTTGAGCACCAAGTAGGTCTTGTCCACGCCTTTGATCTGGCGAGTTTCGATGGCCTCGATCAGCGCGGCCCCGTGATGGGGATAGACCACGGTGTCGCCAACCTTGAACGTCATGTGACAGGTACCCCTTCCGTGGCTATCCAGGGTAACACGAGAACTGACTGTTATGAATGGCGTTTTCGCAGGTCAGGGCACATCTCGGGGCTTGACAACAGCGACACGAACGTGCTGCGAAGGGCTTCCGGAAGGGGGTATTCGCAGGTCGGAGGCGCTGTACGGACCGGTCGAATCGACCACGTTACACCTGGCGGAGGAGCTCACGACTGTGACGTACGTCCCGTTTTGCCGGGTTCTGAGCCGGGAAACCGAAGTACTCCGTTCGACTGGCGGGCACGCGTACGGAGCGGGTTCCGGCCCAATCCCGAATTGATCACGGATCCGCGTTCGAGGGAATCCGGAAATTGATCACCGCGCGGCGTCCGGAGGTTATGGGGAATGCAAGATCGCGGGGCGGGCGCGGCGCGGGGCGCGCGGAGCGGAGGGTCGGGTGCGGGGGCGGGGCGGCGGCTCGGTAACCTAAGCGCGCTGACAGACCCTTAGGGCGGCTTTACCTCGGCCGTCCCGAGAGTCCACCCTCCCGTCCGTACGTCCTAGGAGTTGCCGCAGCCGTGAGCCGCAGCCTTCGACGCGGCACCCTCGCCGCTACCGCCATCGTGTTCTCGATCGCCTCGCTCGCCGCGTGCGGTGCCGGCAACGACGCGCAGACTCTCCAGATCAAGCCGGACAACGCCGCCGCCACCAAGGGCGACATCAAGGTCCAGAACGTACTGGTGATCAGCCAGGGCGAGAAGGGCAAGAAGGGGGCGGCCTCCGTCTCGGCGACCGTCTTCAACACCGGCGAGAAGCCGCAGGTCCTCAGCGGCATCACCCTGCCGGCCACCAAGTCCAAGGTGGTCCTCAAGGGCGCCGGCGGCGCCGACAAGATCATCGTGCCCCCGAACGGCTCCGTGGTCATCGGCGGCAAGGGCAACGCCTCCGCCGCCATCGAGGGCGGCATGGCCTCCGCGGTGGAAGCGGGCAACGTCGAGGCAGTCGTCTTCCAGCTGAGCAGCACCGGTGACGTGCCCGTGGGCGCGCAGGTCGTGCCCGCCGCCGGCATGTACGCCCCCTTCGGCCCGACCGAGGCCCCGGCCGCCGCGGGCTCCACCCCGTCGGGCTCCCCGTCGGGCTCCCCGTCGGGCTCTCCGTCCGGTTCCCCCTCGGGCTCGCCGTCGGGCTCCGCGTCGGGCGCCGCGGGCGCCTCGGCCCCCGGTACCCCGTCGCCGTCGGGCAGCGCCTCGCACGCCGCCGGTCACTGACGCCGCGAGACACGAAGGGAGGGCCCCGGCCGCTGATGCGGCCGGGGCCCTCCCTTCGTTCGTACGCCCGCCGGTCTGTCTACGGCTCGAACTTGTAGCCGAGGCCGCGGACGGTCACCAGGTAGCGCGGGGCGCCCGGGTCGGGTTCGATCTTGGCCCGGAGGCGCTTGACGTGGACGTCCAGGGTCTTGGTGTCGCCGACGTAGTCCGCGCCCCAGACCCGGTCGATCAGCTGCATGCGGGTGAGCACGCGGCCGGCGTTGCGCAGGAGCATCTCCAGCAGGTCGAACTCCTTCAGCGGGAGGTCCACCTTGGCGCCGGCGACGGTGACCACGTGCCGGTCCACGTCCATCCGTACCGGACCCGCCTCCAGGGCCGCCGGGGTGACCTCCTCCGGCTCGCCGCGGCGGCGCAGCACCGCGCGGATGCGGGCGACGAGCTCGCGGGAGGAGAAGGGCTTCGTGACGTAGTCGTCGGCTCCTATCTCCAGCCCGACGACCTTGTCGATCTCGCTGTCCTTGGCGGTCACCATGATCACGGGGACGTTGGAGCGGCCGCGCAGCTGCCGGCAGACCTCGGTGCCCGGCAGACCGGGCAGCATCAGGTCGAGGAGGACGAGGTCGGCGCCGTTGCGCTCGAACTCGTCGAGCCCGTCGGGCCCGGTCGCGGCGATCGCGACCTCGAAGCCTTCCTTGCGGAGCATGTAGGACAGGGCGTCGCTGAAGGATTCCTCATCCTCGACGACGAGCACTCGGGTCACGGAAGGACCTCCGGGGCAGGGATGGCTGTTTCGGGTTCGGGTTGGGGTCGGGGTCGGGCGGGTGCGGGGGCGTCCGTCGGGGTCTGGGCGGCCGCCTCGGGCAGGCGCAGGGTGAACGTGGAGCCCTGGCCCTCGGAGCTCCACACCGACACCTCCCCGCCGTGCGAGGCCGCGACGTGCTTCACGATCGCGAGGCCCAGTCCGGTTCCTCCCGTGGCGCGGGAGCGGGCCGGGTCCACGCGGTAGAAGCGCTCGAAGACGCGCTCGCGGTCCTTCTCCGGGATGCCGATGCCCTGGTCGGTCACGGCTATCTCGATCAAGTCTCCACCCGGCGCGGACACCCGGCGCGCGGCGATGCCGACGCGGGTGCGGGCGGGGCTGTAGTTGACGGCGTTCTCGACCAGGTTGCCGAGGGCGGCGGCCAGCTGTCCCCGGTGACCCCATACCCGCAGGTCGGCGGTGCCGCCGGCGGCCATGGTGATCTGCTTGGACGTCGCCGTGTGGCGGCACCGGTCGATGGCCTCGGCCACCAGGGTGTCCACCCGCACGGGCTCGGCGTCCTCCAGTGCCTCGTCGTTCTGCACCCGGGAGAGGTCGATCAGCTCCTGCACGAGGTTGATCAGGCGGGTGGACTCGATCTGCATGCGGCCCGCGAAGCGGCTGACCGCCTCGGGGTCGTCGGCGGCGTCCATGACCGCCTCCGAGAGCAGCGAGATCGCCCCGACCGGGGTCTTCAGCTCGTGCGACACGTTCGCGACGAAGTCGCGGCGGACCGCCTCGATGCGGCGGGCCTCGGTGAGGTCCTCGACGAGCAGGAGCACCAGGCGGGAGCCGAGCGGCGCCACCCGGGCGGAGACCGCGAGGGCCTCGCCGCGGCCGGTGCCGCGCCGGGGCAGGTCGAGCTCGATCTGGCGTATCTCCCCGTCCCGGCGGGTGTCGCGGGCCATGTGGAGCATGGGCTCCACGGCCAGCTTGCCGCCGCGGACCAGGCCCAGGGCGTACGCCGCCGAGCTGGCCTTCACCACCGCGTCGCCCTCGTCGAGGACGACGGCGGAGGAGCGGAGCACGGAGAGGACGGTGTCCACACCGGGTGGGAGCACCGCGTTGATGTCGGGGCGCATGGAGCTCCGGGTGGGGCGGGCCTGGTCGCGCTCGCTCCAGCGGAACGCCAGCATCGCGATCACACCGGTGCACAGACCGGCGATCGCTGCAGCTGCGGCGACCGCCGCGTTCACGTCCATGCATCCAGGTTAAGCAGGCAGAACGACACTTCCACAGCCGTTCGGGTGGCAGCTCGAACACTCGTCGCCCAGAGTTCACCCTGGCGACGGGGTTGATTCACTTGCGATGCCGGAGTCGGACGCGTTGGCACCCGAACGTGTAGAACGTGGGGCCAGGAGCCACGCAGCAGACGAGCAGGCAGTAAGACCGGCAGGAGAGGGACACCACCATGCGCGACGCGTACCACGAGGAACTGGACTCGATCGGAGAAAGCCTGGTCGAGATGGCCCGGCTCGTCGGTTCCGCGATCGGGCGGGCGACGACCGCCATGCTGGACGCCGACCTGAAGCTGGCCGAGAGCGTCATCGCCGCCGACCAGAAGGTCGACGACCTCCAGCACGACCTCGAAGCCCGCGCCATCGCCCTGCTGGCCCGCCAGCAGCCGGTCGCCACCGACCTGCGCATCGTCGTCACCTCGCTGCGCATGAGCGCCGACCTGGAGCGCTCGGGCGACCTGGCGCAGCACGTGGCGAAGCTCGCCCGGCTGCGCTTCCCGGACCGGGCCGTCCCGCGCGACCTGCACGCGACCATCCTGGAGATGGGGCAGCTGGCACAGCGGCTGATGGCGAAGGCCGCCGAAGTGATCATCACGAAGGACGTCGACCTCGCGCTCCAGCTGGAGCAGGACGACGACGAGATGGACCAGCTGCACCGCACCCTCTTCCAGCACCTGATGGACGACCGCTGGAAGCACGGCATCGAGACGGCCGTCGACGTGACCCTGCTGGGCCGCTACTACGAGCGCTTCGCCGACCACGCGGTGTCGGTGGCGAAGCGCGTGGTCTACCTGGTGACGGGTGAGCACGCGGACGAGCTCCAGCAGCCGACGCAGGTCGACGGGGTCTGACCGTCCGCTTCCGAGCCCCAATGCGCCGTTGACGCGCCGGTGTGGCTGGGCATGAATGAGGCGAAGGCACCACCACTTCCCGTACGCCGCCTGCGAGGAGGAACCATGCCCGATTCCCCCGTTCCCATCACCCCGGAGCAGGAGCAGCCGCCCCGGCCGCCGGAGCCCCTGCGCCTCCCGCTGCTCGCGGCCTGCGGTTGCGGGTCGGGCTGCGGCTGCGGCTGCCAGTCCGGCGCCCCCTGCCAGTGCGGGGGCTGACCCCGCCCACGGAGGCACGCCCGAAGGGCCCCGCCGGACCGCGTCCGGCGGGGCCCTTCGCCGTGGCGCGCGGTCAGTCGCCGGTGTTGGTGGCCCAGACGGGCTGGTTGGCACTGTTGTAGACGACGGCGTTGCCGTCGTCCTGGACGGACAGGTACTGGCCCTTGTGCCAGGTGCCGGCGGCCCAGACGGGGTTGCCGTTGCTGTCGTAGACGACGAAGTTGCCGTCTTCCTGGAAGACGGCGCTGTTGGCCTTCGGCCAGACGTTCGGCGCCTGCCAGGCGGCCTTGCCGTCCTTGTAGAGGACGAAGTTGCCGTCGCTCTGGACGCGCAGGACGGTCCGGCCGTTGCCGGAGGTCCACGCCTGGTTCTTGTGGAGGGTGGAGCCGCCGTAGAAGTGGGAGTCACTACGGGCGGCGGAGGCGGCGGCCCGCGGCGCGGACGAGGCGTCGGCGGCCGGGCCGGAGGCGAGTACGGGCAGCAGGGCGAGGGCGAGCGCGGGCAGACCGCGCCTCACGAGGTTCTTGATCATGACTCGGAGTTGTATCCGGGCGGCCCCGGGGCCCGACAGCGCAGAAACGAAGCACTCACCCGTCCGGCCCACCACCTTCAGCGCCGAAACGCCACTTCACGCGCGCTCCGCACCCCCTCCCCCCATCTCAAACCAACGAAAAAGCCCCACCCCGGCGCAAAACAGCCCCCGGCAGCGAAAAGCCCCCCACCCGCCGGGAAACGGCAGGTGGGGGGCTGTTTCGTGGGTAAGGGTTACTTCTTGCCCTGGTTCTTGACGGCCTCGATGGCGGCGGCCGCGGCGGCCGGGTCGAGGTAGGTGCCGCCCGGGTTGAGGGGCTTGAAGGAGGCGTCCAGTTCGTAGGCGAGCGGGATGCCGGTGGGGATGTTGAGGCCCGCGATGTCGGCGTCGGAGATGCCGTCCAGGTGCTTGACCAGGGCGCGCAGGGAGTTGCCGTGCGCGGCGACCAGGACGGTGCGGCCCGCGAGGAGGTCCGGGACGATGGCGTCGTACCAGTACGGGAGCATGCGGACGACGACGTCCTTGAGGCACTCCGTCTTCGGGCGCATCTCCGGCGGGATGCTCGCGTAGCGCGGGTCCTCGGACTGGGAGAACTCCGTGCCGTCCGCGAGGGCCGGCGGCGGGGTGTCGTAGGAGCGGCGCCACAGCATGAACTGCTCCTCGCCGAACTCGGCGAGGGTCTGGGCCTTGTCCTTGCCCTGGAGGGCGCCGTAGTGGCGCTCGTTCAGGCGCCAGGAGCGGTGGACCGGGATCCAGTGGCGGTCGGCGGCCTCCAGCGCGAGCTGGGAGGTGCGGATCGCGCGCTTCTGGAGGGACGTGTGGACCACGTCGGGGAGGAGGTCGGCGTCCTTCAGGAGCTCGCCACCGCGGACCGCCTCCTTCTCGCCCTTCTCGTTGAGATTGACGTCCACCCAGCCGGTGAACAGGTTCTTCGCGTTCCACTCGCTCTCGCCGTGACGGAGGAGGATCAGCTTGTACGGTGCGTCGGCCATGCGTACGAGCCTAATGGACGGGCCGGTGCGCCCGCGCGCGGCTCCAGGGGGGCCGCGGAGGGCTCCCCGATTGACGGGCGGCGTCAATCCAGTGGCGGCCGGTGGGGCGTCCTCGTAATGTGCCGAGAGCTGGGGTGGCGCTTACATCATCGGGGGGATTCCTTATGTCCGTTGGCAGGTTGAGACAGGCCGCGCGGGAGAGCGTGGCGGGTCTGCCGAGTGCCTTCTGGTGGCTGTGGGCGAGCACGCTGGTGAACCGGCTCGGGGCCTTCGTCGCCACTTTCATGACCTTGTACCTGACGTTGGACCGGGGCTACTCGGCCTCCTTCGCGGGACTGGTCGTGGCCCTGCACGGGCTGGGCGGGGTGGTCTCCTCGCTGGTGGCCGGGGTGATGACCGACCGGCTCGGGCGGCGGCCGACGATGCTGGCGGCGAACGTGTCGACGGCGTTCTCGGTGGCCCTGCTGGGGTTCATGGAGCATCCGGCGGCCATCGCGGCGGTGGCCCTGCTGGTCGGGATGACCTCGAACGCCTCGCGCCCGGCGGTGTCCGCGATGATGGCGGACATCGTCCGGCCGGAGGACCGCGTACGGGCCTTCGCGCTGAACTACTGGGCCATCAACCTCGGCTTCGCGATCAGTTCGGCCGTGGCGGGGCTGGTGGCGGAGTACAGCTACCTGGCCGGTTTCCTGGGCGAGGCGGCGCTGACGCTGCTGTGCGCGGTGCTGGTGTTCGCGAAGCTGCCGGAGTCCCGGCCGGAGCGGGACGCGGCGCAGGAGGAGGCGGCCGGGCCGGAGGTCGGGCTGGGGGACGTACTGCGGGACGGGCGGTTCATGGGGGTCGTCGGACTGTCGTTCCTGATCTCGCTGATCTTCACGCAAGGTTCGGTGGGGCTGCCGGTGGCGATGGGCGCGGCGGGCTTCTCGCCCGGTGACTACGGGCTGGTCGTCGCGGTGAACGGGGTGCTGATCGTGGCGCTCCAGATCCCGGTGACGCGGTTCATCGAGCACCGGGACCCGCAGAAGCTGCTGGTGATCTCGGCGCTGCTGGCGGGGTACGGGTTCGCGATGACGGCCTTCGCGGGGCCGCTGTGGGCGTACGCGCTGACGGTGATGGTGTGGACGCTGGCGGAGATCGTGAACTCGCCGACGCAGATGGGGCTGGTGGCACGGCTGTCGCCGGTGCACGGGCGCGGGCGCTACCAGGGGATGTACACGATGTCGTGGGCGGTGGCCGCGCTGGTGGCGCCGCTGATGGCCGGGTTCGTGATCGACCGCCTGGGCCCGGCGTGGCTGTGGGGGGCCACGGGGGTCCTGGGGACGGTGGCGGCGCTGGGTTACTGGCTGCTGATGCGGGGTCTCCCCGAGGGTGGACCGGGGGCGCCGGGGGTGCGGGTCGCACGGGTCGCACCGGTGGCGGGCGGCAAGGGCGGCTCGGCTGCCGGGTCGGGCGGCACGGATGCCGGATCGGCCGGCGCGGGTGGCACGGTCCCTGCCGGGGCGCAGCCGGTGGCCGCCGCCGCGGAGGCGTGACGCCGGGCCGCGTCCGGCGCCGCGGGGCGCCACGGGTTGCGGGCGCGCGGGGCGCCGGGCGCCACGGGCTGCGGGGCTCGGGCCGCCGGCCGCGTCAGGCCAAGGGGCGCCTCAGGCCGTCGGCCGCGTCAGGCCGAAGCACGTCAGGCCGTCGGCCGCATCAGGCCGAGGGCCGCGTCAGGCCACTGGGCGCCTCAGGCCGTCGGCCGCATCAGGCCGAGGGCCGCGTCAGGCCGAGGGCCGCGTCAGGCCACCGGCCGCGTCAGGCCACCGGCCGCCTCAAGCCGCCGGGCGCATCAGGCCGAGGGGCGCGTCAGGCCGAGGGGCGCGTCAGGCCGAGGGCCGCGTCAGGCCACCGGCCGCCTCAAGCCGCCGGCCGCCTCAAGCCGCCGGGCGCATCAGGCCGAAGGGCGCGTCAGGTGTTTGAAGGCGTCCAGGTTGCGGGTGGACTCGCCGCGCGAGACGCGCCACTCGTACTCGCGCCGGATCGCGCTCGCGAAGCCGAGCTCCAGCAGCGTGTTGAAGGCGCCGTCCGCCGCCTCCAGGACGGTCCCGAGGAGGCGGTCCAGGTCCTCCGGGGTGACGACCGACAGCGGGAGCCGGGCCGTGAGGTAGACGTCACCGAGGGGGTCGACGGCGTAGGCCATGCCGTACAGCTTGAGGTTGCGCTCCAGCAGCCAGCGGTGGACGCCCGCCTCGTTCTCGTCGGGGTGGCGGATGACGAAGGCGTTCACCGAGAGGGAGTGGCGGCCGATCCGCAGCGAGCAGGTGGTGCTCAGCTTGCGGGTGCCGGGGAGCTGGACGACGTAGCTGCCCGGCTCGGGGCTCTCCCAGCCCAGCTCGGCGCCGGCCAGCGTGGACTCGATGATCGCGGCGGTGTCAGCCATGGTGGGAGCGTACGCGACGGCGGTGGTCGTGCATGGCCGCGGTGTACACGTCCGCCGTGCCGCTGGCGGCGGTGTCCCAGCCGAAGAACTGGGCGTGCCGGGCGGCCTCGGCGCCCATCCGGTCCGTGAGGGCGGGTTCGTCCACGAACCGGCGCAGTTCGCGCGCGTAGTCGACGGGGTCGTGGCCGGGTACGAGGATGCCCGTCACGCCGTCGTTGACGGCGACGGGGAGACCGCCGACCGAGGCCGCGAGGACGGGGGTGCCGGTGGCCTGGGCCTCGATGGCGACGAGCCCGAAGGACTCGCTGTACGAGGGCATGACCAGGACGGAGGCGGCCCGGAACCAGTCGGCGAGCTGGTCCTGGCGCACGGGCGGGTGGAAGTGCACGAGGTCGGCGATGCCGAGCTTCGCGGCGAGCTTCTGGAGGCCCTCGGGCTTGGCGAGGCCGCTGCCGCTGGGGCCGCCGACGACGGGGACGAAGAGGCGGGTGCGCAGCGAGGGGTCGCGGTCGACGAGCTCGGCGACGGCGCGGAGCAGGATGTCGGGGGCCTTGAGGGGCTGGATGCGGCCGGCGAAGAGCGGGATCACGGCGTCCTGCGGCAGCCCGAGGCGGGCCCGGGCGGCGGCGCGGCCGTCGCCGGTGGTGAAGCGGTCGAGGTTGACGCCGGGGTGCACGACGGCGACCTTGCCGGGGTCGGCCTCGTAGTGGCGGACGAGTTCGTCGGCCTCCTCGGCGGTGTTCGCGATGAGCCGGTCGGCGGCGGCCACGATCTGTGTCTCGCCGATGACGCGGGCGGCCGGTTCGGGGGCGTCGCCAGCGGCGAGGGCGGCGTTCTTGACCTTGGCCATGGTGTGCATGGCGTGGACGAGCGGGACGCCCCAGCGTTCGGCGGCGAGCCAGCCGACGTGGCCCGAGAGCCAGTAGTGGGAGTGCACCAGGTCGTAGTAGCCGGGGCGGTGGCCGGCCCAGGCCTGCATGACGCCGTGGGTGAAGGCGCACAGCTGGGCCGGGAGCTCCTCCTTGGCGAGGCCCTCGTACGGGCCCGCGTCCACGTGCCGGACGAGGACGCCGGGGGCGAGCTCGACGACGGGCGGCAGGCCGCCGGTGGTGGCGCGGGTGAAGACCTCGACCTCGATGTTGATCGCGGCGAGGCGCTTGGCGAGCTCGACGATGTACACGTTCATGCCGCCGGCGTCGCCGGTGCCGGGCTGGTGCAGCGGTGAGGTGTGCACGCTGAGCATGGCCACGCGGCGCGGCTTGCGGTGGTGGCCGACGGCCGGAAGGCGCAGGCGGGGCGGGTCGTGGCGGGTGCCGCGTGCGGCGGCGATGCGGCCGCTGATGCTGCCGCCGAGACGGGACACGTACTGGCTCAAGGGAGCAGTTCCTCTCGCTCGGATCGCTCGGACGACGGGCTGGGCGGGCAGCGCATGCGGGGCGGCATGACTGCGGGAGCGCGGTCGGCGCTCTGCAAGGAGTGCAACCCGGATGGCGGTCCCCCGCATTCCGGGAGGCCCGGACTTCCTCCTCGGTTTGCCGGTTTTTTATCTTGCCGGGCCGCTCGGCATACGCTCGGCGCATGGTCTCCCGCAGCACTCCGCCGTCCCCCAAGCGCCCTGTCGGCACCGTGACGCGCGGGACCACGAACCCGAACCGGCTGCGGCGCATGGACCGCTGGATCGCCGCCACGCACGGGGCGGCGCTGCGCCGCGCCGACGCCCCGGTGGCGGTGGACCTCGGGTACGGGGCCGCGCCCTGGACGGCGGTGGAGCTGCTGGCGCGGCTGCGGGAGGCGGCGCCGCGGGTACGGGTGGTCGGCATCGAGATCGAGCCGGCGCGGGTGGCGGGGGCGAAGCCGTACGAGCGGGAGGGGCTGAGCTTTAGGCACGGCGGCTTCGAGGTGCCGCTGGAGGGCGGTGAGCGCCCGGCCCTGATCCGCGCGGCGAACGTACTGCGCCAGTACGACGAGGAGCAGGTCGCGGAGGTGTGGCAGCGGCTCCGCGACCGGCTGGCCCCGGGCGGGCTGCTGGTGGAGGGGACCTGCGACGAGATCGGGCGGCGGCACGTGTGGGTGGCGCTGGGGCCCGAGGGGCCGCGCACGGTGACGTTCGCGACCCGGCTGGGCTCCCTGGATCGTCCCTCGGACCTGGCGGAGCGGCTGCCGAAGGCACTGATCCACCGGAACGTGCCGGGTGAGCCGGTGCACGCCTTCCTGCGGGACTTCGACCGGGCGTGGGCGGCGGCGGCCCCGTACGCCTCGTACGGGGCGCGGCAGCGGTGGATCCGTACGGCGCGGGCGCTGGCGGCGGACTGGCCGCTGGCGGACGGTCCGGGGCGGTGGCGGCAGGGGGAACTGACCGTGCGCTGGGAGGCGTTGCGCCCGGCGGGGTGAATGTCGGCGCGCGGGGAACCGGTTGCGGGAACCGTCCGTTGAGTCGGCGGGGGTGGGCGAGACATGGGCGGTCATGATCGGGAACGGCATCCGGAAGGGTGTTGGAATTCACCGAGTCGTGGCACCATCCCGGTGACAGTGCCAAGTTACTGATGAATAGTCAGATCTGATGTCGGGTGATGTCCGGTCTGGCTCGGGGCGCCTGGGGGAGCCATGGGGACCGCGAAGCGAGCGTCGTCACGCGTGCAGGGAGTGTCCGCCCTCGCGCTGCTGTGCGCGATGGCGATACTGACGGCCCCCGGGCTGGCGACGGGCAGCGCGCACGCCGCGCCCGCGGCGCCGGCCGCTCCTTCCGCACCGGCGCCCGAGCCGGAGGGCAAGTCCCTGGACCAGGTCCGCAAGGAGATCGAGGACCTCTACCGGCAGGCCGGGACCGCCACGGACGCGTACAACCTCGCGGTGGGCGAGACCAAGGCGCAGTCCGAGCGGATCGTCGAGATCGCCAAGCTGGTGGTGGCGGGCCAGGACCGGATCAGCGGCCTGAAGGACCGCGCGGGCGCCGCCGCCCGCGCCCAGTACCGCTCGGGCGGGCTGCCGCCGGGCGCGGCGCTGGCGCTGAGCGACAGCCCGTCGGCGTACCTGGACGGCGCGGGCCGGCTGCGGCAGGGCGAGAAGGCGACGACGGACCTGCTCTCCGAACTGAACCGGACCCAGACCGACTTGGAGCGGTACGCGAAGGACGCGGGCGCGCTCTGGCAGAAGATGGAGGAGAACCGGGTCAAGCAGGAAGCCGCCAAGAAGGAGATCGAGGACAAGATCAAGGCGGCGGAGGCCCTGGAGAGCCGGCTGGCGGCCGAGGAGAAGGCCCGGCTGATCCAGCTGGAGCAGGAGGCGCAGTACAAGGCGCAGACGGCGTGGCTGTCGTCGGGCGCGATGAAGGACGTCAAGGGCGCGGCGACGGACGCCGGGAAGCGGGCCGTGCAGTTCGCCACGGCGCAGATGGGCAAGCCGTACGAGTGGGGCGCGGAGGGACCGGGCTCCTTCGACTGCTCGGGGCTGACCTCGCAGGCCTGGCTGGCGGCCGGGCGGCCCATCCCGCGGACCTCGCAGGAGCAGTTGCGGCTGTTGCCGAAGGTGGCGCTGAAGGACATGCGGCCCGGCGATCTGATCATCTACTTCGACGACGCGAGCCACGTCGGCATGTACGTCGGTGACGGTGCGATGGTCCACGCCCCGCGCCCCGGGCGCAACATCACGATGGCGGGCGCGGGCTCCATGCCGATCAAGGCCGTGGTCCGCCCCGACGCGTAAGCCCTGGCCGGGCGGTCACGGATCGAGCGGCCCCGGGTCGGGCGGCGCACCCGGGCCGGTCCGCGGCCCCGGTTGGCCCGCGCCCCTGGCCGGTCCGCACCCCCGACCCGGCCCGGACCCCCGGCAGGTCCGCACCCCCGGTTGGCCCGCGGACCCGCGCAGTCCGCGGCCCCGGTTGCCCCGCGGGCCCCGCGCAGTCCGCACCCCCGGACCGGTCCGCGGCCCCGGTCGGGGGCCGTTACCCCGGTCGGGGGGGGCGGACCCGACCCCGAGGCCGTCAGCGCCGCCGGGCCGGCCGCGGGCCCGCCGGCCCGCCCGGAGCTGGAGGGCCCAAGGTCTGCCAGGGACACGGGCCGGTGCGTCTCCCCGAGCCGCCACACCACCCGGACCACAGCCACCGGGCCTGGTCCGCGACCCTGGCCAGGACCAAAGGCGCAACACGGAGGCGGTCAGTGCAGCCGGCCGCCGCGGGCCCGTCGGCGCCGCCGGGGGCGTCCGGGTGTGCGGTTCGCCCGTGCCGCGGACGGGCTCGTTCCAGGGGGCGGCGTCCGGAGACCGGCGGGGCGCCGGCGATCGTGGGGGCCGGTTCCGGGAACGGTGGTGGGGGTCTCGGTGGGCGGACGGGGGGTGGTGACGTTGGTCATCCCGGGAACCCGGTCATCCCCCGCGATAAGGGCATATGACGGAGGCCCTCCCCCTCCCCCACCCCGATGGCCATTCCGCTCGCCGCCACCCGCCCGCTAGGGTCTGCGCATGAGCGCACCCTCGGGGGGAGGGAAGGAACCGGAAACGATGGCCGTACCCGTACCGCGGCAAAGGGAGATCCCGGTCGCGGAGAGCGGTGCGGCGGCCGCGCCGCCGGTCACCGCCACCGCACCCCCGGCGTCACTCACCCTGCTGGTGATAGAAGACGACCCGGCGGGCGGACTCACCGTCCCCGAGATCCTCGACACCGACGGCCACCGCATCCGGCTGCGCAGCGCCCGCAACCTCACCGAGGCCGCGCGGCTGCTGACGCCCGACGTGCACTGCGTCCTGCTGGACCTGGGCCTCGCCCCGTCCGGCACCGGCTCAGGCACCGGCACGGGCACGGCCTCAGGCACCGGCTCCGCCGCCGACGCCGACGCCGACGCCGAGGACGACGGCCTCGCCGTCCTGCGCCAGGTCCTGCGCCTCGCCCCGCGGCACGCGGTCCTCGTCCTGACGTCCGAGGCGGACGCCGACCGCGCCGCCGAGGCGGTCCGCGTCGGCGCCCAGGACTTCCTCTTCCGCGACGAGCTCGACGGCCGGCTCCTGAGCCGGGCCATCCGCTACGCCGTGGAGAGAAAGCGGGCGGACATCGCCCAGTACAAGCTCGCAGAATCGAAACTGCGCGCCCAGGAGAACGCCCGCCTCGAACGCGGCCTGCTCCCCACCCCCCTGCTGGAGGGCTCCGACCTCCGCTTCGCCGCCCGCTACCGGCCCGGCCGCAGCCGGGCCCTGCTCGGCGGGGACTTCTACGACGCCGTCCGCACCCCCGACGGCACCGTCCACGCGATGATCGGCGACGTCTGCGGCCACGGCCCCGACGAGGCCGCCCTCGGCGTCGAGCTGCGCATCGCCTGGCGCGCGCTGACCCTGGCCGGACTCTGCGGCGACGACCTGCTGGCCACCCTCCAGGAGGTCCTGGAGGTGGAGCGGCCCTGCGAGGAGATCTTCGCGACCCTGTGCACCGTGGACATCTCCCCCGACGGCCGCCGCGCGGGCCTGTGCCTGGCCGGCCATCCGGCCCCGCTCATATCGAGGCCGGGCCGCCGCGCGCAGCTGCTCCCGTACGAGAACAGCGGACCGGCGCTGGGCCTGCTGCCCCGGGCCCGCTGGCCCCGCCGCCAGGTCGACCTGGGCGGCACCTGGAGCCTGATGCTCTACACCGACGGCCTCATCGAGGGCCGCATCGGGGAGGGCCGCGAACGGCTGGGCCAGGACGGAATGGTCGAGATGATCAACCGCCACCTGGAGCGCGGCCTGAGCGGTGAGGGCCTGCTGGAGGCCTCCGTCACCGAGGCCCGCCGCCTCAACGGCGGGGAGCTCACCGACGACGTGGCGGTGGTCCTGCTCTCCCGCGCGGCGGGCTGATGCGCCCGGCCGCCGAGGCGTGGACGCCCTGGCGGAGGGCCCGGCGGATGCCCCGGCGGATGCCTCGGCGGACGGCCTAGCGGCCGCCGTTGTACGGGCCGTACGGTCCGTCGCTGCTGCTGCCCCCGCGGCGACGGCCGCCACCGGACACCTGCTTGAGGGCGGGGCGCACGTCGACCATGAACACGATGCTCGCCACCAGGCCCGCGATCTGCAGGAACAGCATCCCGAGGAAGAAGTCCACCAGGAGCGTGACGCCCAGGATGACGCACCAGAACGTCTTGGTCTGCTTCTCGGCCGCCCGGTACGCGTCCTCGCGCGCCATCACCGCGAAGACGAAGGCCACCACGGCGAGCGCCAGCATGGCGTAGCCGAGCAACGGCAGCACCCCGTTGTTGAACCCCTGCATCAGCATCGTCCGGACCGCCTTCTCACCTCGGGCTCACCTGACTCCACGCTACCGCCGGAGTCCCTTTCCCAAACGACAACGAACCGGGCACCGCTCGGGTGCCCGGTCAGCCGTGCGTCGATCAGCTCTCGTCGCCGGACGTGGCGGCGGCCTTCTTGGCCGCGCCGGACGTGCCGCGGCGCGCGGTGGTCTTCCTCGCGGCGGGCTTGTCCCCGGCACCGGTGGACGCCTCGGTGGACGCCTCGGCGGCCGGCTCGGCCTCCGTCGTGGCCTGCGGCTCGGACGCCTCGGGCTCCACGGCCCCGGCGATATCCACGATCTCGTCGGCGACCTCGCCGCGCCAGGACCGTACGGCCTGCTCGCCGTGCTCGGCGACCTTGTCGTAGGTCTCCTTGGCCCGTACGGCGTACTCGGCGGCCACGCCGACGCCGCGCAGCGCCAGGTCCTGGGCGGTCTCGCCCAGCTTCTTCGGGTCGATCGCGCCGAGGACCTCGGTGAACTTCGCGGTGACCGCCTCCTGGGCGACCTTGGCCTTCTCCTGCACGGCCTTGGTGTCCGCGTTCTTCACGGCCTCGATGCGCGCGGGGGCCTCGGCGCGCAGCTGCTCGATGAGGCCGGGCACCTTCTTCGCCTGCTGGACGGCGAGGTCGGCGGTACCGGCGGCGAAGTAGAGGGGGGTGGGGTCGGTGAGGGTCTTCTTCAGGTCATCGGCGATGGCCATGTGCTGGTCCTCCCGGATCACAGTCAGTTCGTAGGGGGCACCGCGGTGGTGTCGGAGTCGGCGCCGGGTCCGGATTCCGGGCCCGCAGCGGGAGCGGAACCCGGAGCGGAAGCCGGAGCGGAGCCCGTGGCGGCGGCGGAGCCGTCCGTCCCGGTCCCGTCGTCCTCCAGGGCGTTCTCCCTGCGGAACGCGTCGTAGATCTGGAGCAGCACCTGCTTCTGCCGCTCGTTGATCGACGGGTCGGAGAGGATGACGGCGCGCGTCTCCACCTCGTCCCGGTCCCGCTCGTCGAGGATCCCGGCCTGCACGTACAGCGTCTCCGCGGAGATCCTCAGCGCCTTGGCCAGCTGCTGGAGGATGTCCGCGCTCGGCTTGCGCAGCCCGCGCTCGATCTGGCTCAGGTACGGATTCGACACCCCGGCGGCGTCGGCGAGCTGCCGCAGCGAGAGCTGGGCCTGCCGCCGCTGCTCGCGGAGGTATTCGCCGAGGTTTCCGACGTTGAGCGATGCCATGCCACGATCCTGCCGCACCCCGCTAACTATTGCAAGCGCATGCTTGCAATAGCTCCCAGTGGCCCCGGCGCCCACTTTTTTGTGGGTACTTGGCCGCGCCCGCCGTCCGGGCGAGGCTTGTCACGAGCGGCCGGCCCGGAGACGGAAGGGAATCGGAAAGGGGACGGACGCGCGACCGGGTCCAGCCCGGCCTAGGAGGCCGAGCGGTCCTCGGGGGCCGCGGTGAGCCGCTCCAGGCGGCGGTGGCCCCAGTCGGAGACCGGGCCCAGCGCCTCGGAGAGTTCGCGGCCGAACCCCGTCAGGGAGTACTCGGTCTTCAGCGGCAGCACGTCGTACACCTCCCGGTGCACCAGGCCGTCCGTCTCCATCTCGCGCAGCGCCCGGGTCAGCACCTTCTCGGTCAGCCCGGGCAGCAGCCGGCGCAGCTCGCCGGGCCGCCGCGGGCCGGATTCCAGCAGCCACAGCAGCGCGGTCTTCCACTTGCCGTCGATCACGGCGATCGCCGCCGTCACCCCGCAGACGTTCGGGTCCAAGGCCCGGCTGCGCGTCATCTTCGCCCCTTTTCCTGTCAGTTCCCGTTGCTCCAGAGGGAGTTCCACCATGCAGTCTGCCGTCACCGTGCTCGGCCTGGGCCCGATGGGCCGGTCCCTGGCCCGCGCCTTCCTGGACGCCGGCCTGTCCGTCACCGTCTGGAACCGGACCCCGGGCCGGGACCACGAGCTGGTCGAACGCGGGGCCGTGGGCGCCGCCTCGGCCGAGGAGGCCGTCGCCGCGAGCTCGCTGAGCGTCATCTGCGTGGTGAACTACGACGCGGCCGACGCCGTCCTGCGGGCCGAACCGGTCGCCCGCGCCCTCAAGGGGCGCACCCTCGTGAACCTCTGCGCCGACACCCCCGACCGGGCCCGGGAGACGGGCGCCTGGGCGGACCGCCACGGCATCCGCTACCTGGACGGCGCGATCATGACCCCGACCACCACCATCGGCACCGCCACCTCGGTGTACATCCACAGCGGCCCGCGGGACCTCTACCGGGAACACCGCCCCCTGCTGGAGGCGCTGGGCGGCACCCACACCCACCTCGGCGAGGACATCGGCCGGGCCGCCGCCTACGACATCGCACTGCTCGACGTCTTCTGGACGGCGATGGCGGGCTACGCGCACGCCGTGGCGCTCGCGCGGGCCGAGGGCATCACCGCGCGGGAACTCGCCCCCTTCGCCCAGGGCATCGGCGCGATCCTGCCGCCGCTGTTCGCGGAGACCGCCGCGGACTTCGACGACGGCGGCTTCTCCGGCGAGGGCAACCCGCTCACCTCGGGGGCGTCGAGCATGGCCCACATCGTCCACGCCTCGGAGGCGCACGGCATCGACGCGGGCGTGATGCGCGCCGCCGAGGGGATGGCCCGGCGGGCCATCGGGCTGGGCCACGGGACGGACGGGTTCATCCGGGTCGCCGAGGTCCTCGGCCGCCACCGCTGACCGGGCCGGCGGGCGCCCCGGAACACCCTCCGGGGCGCCCCGCCGGACCACCTTCCGGAAATTCCTTCCGGAAGGCTGTCACATCCGTACGGCGGCGCGGGTCAAAGGGATGTCGAACGAACGAGACACCGCCCGAAGGAGCCCCCGATGTCCACCACCGCCACCGTCGTCACCCTGATCGCCGCCTTCATGGCCGGATTCTCCGGGGCCTCGGTCTTCCTCCGCGCCGCGTTCGTGGTCGAGCCCCTCGCCCAGTACGGCGTCCCGCGCCGCATCTGGAACCTGCTCGGCGCCGCCAAGACCGCCGGGGCCGTCGGCCTCCTCGTCGGCTTCGCCGTCCCGGCCATCGGGATCGCCGCCGCCATCGGCCTGGTCCTCTACTTCACCGGAGCCGTCATCACCGTCCTGCGGGCCCGCGCCTACGCCCACGCCGTCTTCCCGATGATCTACGCGGCCCCCGCCGTCGCCGTCCTCGCCCTGGTCGCCTGAGACCCGGGCGGGGACGGCGGCGGCCCGCCCTCAGCCCTGCGGGTCCAGGGCGGTCAGGTCCAGCGACTTCAGCCGCTCCGGGTCGGACAGCACGTCGATCGCGACGATCTTCCCGCCGACGACCGTGAAGGCCATCACCGACACGGCCCGGTCCTTGCGCACCACCACGACACCCGCCGCACCGTTGATCAGCGCCGGGCGGACGAACGGGCTGAGCGAGCCGTAGGTGACCGCCTGGCCCGCCACCGTCCGCGCACCGCCCAGTACGACGGTGAGGGCCCCGCCCACACCACCGTCGGAACGCAGCACCACGTCCGGATCGAGTACGGACACCAGCGCCTCGAACCGCCCGTCCCGCGCGGCGGCGAAGAACGCGTCCACCGCCTCCCGCTGGCGCGCGAGGTCCGGATCGGGCGCCGGGGCCTGCGCCCGCACCTTGCGCCGGGCACGGGTGGCCAGCTGCCGGGTCGCGGCGGAGGTCTTCTCGATCAGCGGGGCGATCTCGTCGAACGGCACCGCGAACATGTCGTGCAGGACGAACGCCAGCCGCTCCGCCGGCGACAGCGACTCCATCACCACCATCAGCGCCAGCCCGACCGAGTCGGCCAGCAGCACCTCCTGCTCCGGATCGATCCGCCGCTCGGAACCGATCAGCGGGTCCGGGACCCGGGTCTCCGCCCGCTCCATCGGGTCCTCACGACGCTGCTCGCGCGAGCGCAGCAGGTTCAGGCACACGCGCGACACCACCGTCGTCAGCCACCCGCCGAGGTTCTCGATCCCGGTCGCGTCGGTGCGGTCCAGCCGCAGCCACGCCTCCTGGACCGCGTCGTCGGCCTCGCTCAGCGAGCCGAGCATCCGGTAGGACACCGCTCTCAGACGACCGCGGTGCTCCTCGAAACGCTCGGCCAACGAGGCCGACACCGAGGCCGTCACCGAAGCCGTCACCGTGGGTGTCAGCCGGGGTGTCACCGGGGCCGTCACCGGGGCCGTCCCGATGACCACGGTCGCGTACCGCTCCTCCGAGGTGACCGCCCGCACCGCGAGCCCGCCCGACGTCAGGGCGGACGCCGTCAGCGGCGCCTGCCGGGCGCTGGTCTCGATCAGCAGCCGGCCGCCCGGAGCCAGCCACCGCACGGCGTCCGCGGCCACCCGCCGGTGCACGTCGAGCCCGTCCGCGCCCCCGTCGAGGGAGACCAGCGGCTCGTGGTCGCGGGCCTCGGACGGCATCAGCCCGATCTCCTCCGTCGGCACGTACGGGGCGTTGACCACGAGGACGTCCACCCGCCCGCGCAGCCCCGCCGGGAGCGCCCCGTACAGGTCGCCCTCCCAGACCGCGCCGCCGTACGGGGCCACGTTGCGCCGGGCGTACGCCAGCGCGGCCGGGTCGATGTCGGCCGCGTGCAGCTCGACCCCGCCCGGCACCTGTGAGGCCACCGCCGCCCCGAGGGCGCCGACCCCGCAGCACAGGTCCAGCACCACCGCGCCGGGCCCGGCCAGCGCCACCGCCTCCTCGGCCAGGAACTCGCTGCGCCGACGCGGTACGAAGGCCCCCGCGCCGACCTCCACGCGCAGCCCGCAGAACTCCGCCCAGCCCACGACGTGCTCCAGCGGTTCGCCGGCCGCCCGGCGGGCCACCAGCTCCGCCAGGTGGCCGTCGTCGGTGGCGGCCGCGACCAGCAGGTCGGCTTCCTCCTCGGCGAAGACGCAGCCCGCCGCGCGCAGCCGTTCCACGATCGTCAACACGTCACTCTTCTCCTGGTTTCTCACGATGGTGTCAGGTCCCGCGACCGGAGGATCCGGCGACCGGGAGAGCGCGGGCTCAGAACATGTCCGGGCACCACGGCCTGCGCGCCGTGCGGAAGACCGCGTCCGCGAGTTCCACGGCGCCCGGCCGCTCCCCGGCCACCCGGCCCAGCTCGGCCAGCCGGACCGCCGAGGCCTCGCCGAGGTACAGGGCGCCCAGCGCCGACGCGTCGAGCCGCAGGTCCGCGGGCTCCTCCGTACGGACGCAGGTGCCGTCGCCCGCGTCGAGGCGGTAGCGTCCGCCCGCCGGGCCGTCCGGGTCGGCCACCTCCAGGACGAGCACCCCGGGCACGGCGTACGTCCGCGCGGACAGGGCCCGTACGACGTCCAGCACGCGCACCCACAGGAAGTCGGCGGCGGTCACCAGCCGGGCCGCGCGCGGGTCGGGCAGCAGGTCCGGCACGAGGCTGTCGGGGGCGCGGTAGCCGGTGCGGACCTTGAGCACCCAGTCGATGGAGCACAGGAAGTGCCACAGGGCCCGCTCGGCCGACGGGGTCGGGGCGATCAGGTCCGTGACGTACAGGGTCTGCTGCGGGACCTTCGCGTCGGTCCAGTGGTCGTCGGCCCGGTAGGCGGCCATCCCGGCCACCTCGCCGTCCGCGGTCCGGTACACCGCGAACATCTTCTGCTTGTAGGGGCGGTGGGACATCTCCGCCAGCCCGGTCGTCAGGGCCCACCAGCGGTCGTCCCGCCCGATCGCGCCGTGCGCGGTCGCGCGCAGCCGCTCGTGCAGGGCGGGCCCCACCCGGCGCGCCTCCGCGGCGTCGACGAGGTCGATCCGGCTCCCGTCGGCGGGGAGCGGGCGGTGCCGGTCCAGGCCGGTGCGCGGGACGTCTATCTCCCACTCGGCGAGGGAGGTGGCGGGCCCGAAGCCGTAGCGCCCGTAGATCGGGTACTCGGCGGCGATCAGGGTGGCCAGGACATCACCGCGGGCACGGGCGGCGGCGAGTTCGGCGGCCATCATGCGGGTCAGCACGCCCTGGCGGCGGTGGGTGGCCAGCACGGTGACGTTGGAGACCGCGCTGCACGGGACGGTGGCCCCGCCGGGCACGGTCAGCTCCTGGGTGAAGGAGCGGAAGGTCGCCACGCAGCGGCCGGTGACGGGGTCGAAGCCGCCCTGCACGCGGGCGAGGTCACTGTGGGCGGCGCGCTGCGCCACATCGGATTCGGTCGGGGTGGCCGGGGTGAGGAATCCGGTGTTGAGGGTGGTCAGCCACTCGGGGAGTTCGGATGCGGCGATCGGCCGGACGTCAGCACTCATAACCGGCCACGCTAACGGCCGTACCGCGCCGGGTCGCCCCAATTTCCGCCGGTGGGACGGAAGCTGCCGACGGGGTGCCCGGGGGGCCTGCGGGCGGGGCCGCCGCCCGCTACGCCAGCAGGTCGTCCACCTGTGCCTCGCCCTCCCGGTAGCGGCGGGTGATCTCCGCGCTGGAGTCGTCCGCCGTGCGCTGGAGCTGCTGCCGGCGCCGCGAGACCTGCTGTTCGTACCCGACCAGCCGGCCCATCGCGTCGTGCAGTTCGCCGTCCGTGCGCGCGGCCAGGTCCGACAGCTCGACCTCGGACAGCATCTCCGCCGCCAGCAGCCGGAACTCCTCGTTGTGCGGGGTGCCGAGCGTGACGTGCCGGGCGGAGGCGCTGCGGCTGGAGGGGGCGTCGGCGAGGATCTCCGACAGCCGGTCCACCACCGGCGCCTCGGGGTCCGTACGACGGGCGAGTTCGGCGCGCAGGATGTCGATGCGGCCCTGCAGGAGTCTGCGCACGTAGCTCAGGTCCGCCTCGTCGCGCTGGGCGTCCCGGCGCAGCGCGCGCAGTTCGGGCAGGCCGAGCGCGGTGGCGGGGGTGGTCGGCCCCGGGTCGCCGGTCCGCTGCGCGGGCGGCCGGGCCGCCGGTGCGGCGGCCTGTGGCACGGGTACTGCGGATGTTGTGGGTGCTGCGGGTGCAGGTACGGAGGTACCAGGAATATTCATGTGAACGTGTCCGTCCCCTCGACCGGTGCTGGGGGGCACCGCCTGCGTGCATGGTGCCACTCCGTGTGGTGTGGACGCAGTCCCAGTGCACCCGATCGGCCCCGGACGGGTGCACGCCTGGTACACAGGTGGTATGCGAGCAGTGGTGCAGAGGGTGGACGGCGCGAGCGTCGTGGTGGCCGGCGAGACGGTGGGCGAGATCGTCGGCGAGGGCTTGTGCGTGCTGGTGGGGGTGACCCACGACGACACTCCGGAGAAGGCGGCGCTGCTGGCGCGCAAGCTCTGGTCGGTGCGGATCCTGGAGGCGGAGAAGTCCTGCAGCGACATCGGGGCGCCGCTGCTGGTGATCTCCCAGTTCACGCTCTACGGGGACGCCCGCAAGGGCCGCCGCCCCACGTGGAACGCGGCTGCGCCCGGTCCGGTGGCGGAGCCGCTGGTCGACGAGGTGGTGGCGCAGCTGCGGGCGCTGGGCGCGACGGTGGAGACGGGCCGGTTCGGCGCGGACATGCGGGTCTCGCTGACCAACCACGGCCCGTTCACCATCGTCATCGACATCTAGGACGCGTCCCGCTGCGGCCGTCCCGCTACGGCGCTACGACGACCTCCTGCGCGGCGGCCGTGTTCCCGGCCAGCAGCGGGGCGTCGACCGGGACGTTCCGCTTGACCAGCGCGAGGGCGATGGGCCCCAGCTCGTGGTGGCGCACGGCCGTGGTGACGAAGCCGAGCTGACGGCCCTCCTCGCCGTCGGCGGCGAGCCGTACGGGCGCGCCGTGCGGCGGGAGCAGCACCTCGGAGCCGTCCAGGTGCAGGAAGACCAGGCGGCGCGGGGGCTTCCCCAGGTTGTGGACGCGGGCCACCGTCTCCTGGCCGCGGTAGCAGCCCTTCTGGAGGTGGACGGCGGTGCCGAGCCAGCCCAGCTCGTGCGGGATGGTGCGGTGGTCGGTCTCCAGGCCGAGCCGGGGCCGGTGGGCCTCGACGCGCAGGGCCTCGTAGGCGAGGAGTCCGGCGGCGGGGCCGTGCGCGGCGGCGAAGGCCTCCAGGGCCTCGCGCGGGAGGAACACGTCGCGGCCGTGGGCGGTCTCGCGCACGGTGTGTTCCGCGGCGACCTCGGTGATGGAGCCGGCCGGGAGGTGGACGACGGCGAAGGCGTCGGTGCGGTCGGCGACCTCGACGCGGTAGAAGAACTTCATCGCCTCCAGGTAGGCGATCAGCGCCTCCTGGGTGCCGGGCTCGACGTGGGCCCACACGGTCTCGCCGTCGTCGACGAGGTAGAGGGCGTGCTCGATGTGCCCGTTGGCGGAGAGGATCAGCGCCTCGGTGGCCTGGCCGGCCGGGAGGTCGCTGACGTGCTGGGTGAGCAGCAGGTGCAGCCAGGCGAGGCGGTCCGGTCCGGTGACGGTGACGACCCCGCGGTGGGAGAGGTCGACGAAGCCGCGGCCGTCGGCGAGGGCGCGCTGTTCGCCGTAGAGCTCTCCGTAGTGGGCGGCGACGCCCTCGTCACGGCCTTCGGCCGGTACGGCACCGCTGAGGTGGAGCAAGGGGCTGCTGGTCATGACACCCAGCCTACGACCCCGCCGCCGTCCTCACTGAGGGCGTTCGGCGGCGCACTTCGCACACCGGCCGAAGATCGCGAAGTGCTTCATGTCGGTCTCGAAGCCGAAGGTGGCGCGCAGCTTCGCGGTGAACTCGGCGGCGATGTCGAGGTCGGCCTCGATCACCTCGGTGCAGTCGCGGCAGACCAGGTGGATGTGGTGGTGCCGGTCGGCGAGGTGGTACGTGGGCGCGCCGTGCCCGAGGTGGGCGTGCGAGACGAGTTTCAGCTCTTCGAGCAGCTCCAGGGTCCGGTAGACGGTGGAGATGTTGACCCCGGAGGCGGTCTTGCGCACCTCGACGAGGATCTCGTCGGGGGTGGCGTGTTCGAGGGCGTCGACGGCTTCGAGCACGAGCTGGCGCTGCGGTGTCAGCCGGTAGCCGCGCTGCCGCAGGTCGGTCTTCCAGTCGGTGGTCGCCACCCGGCCAGTGTAAGCGCGGCAAGGGGACCGCGGGCCAGGCCGCGGTCCCCTTCCTCACGTTCCTCAGGTCTGCGTGCGTCGTGCCCCGCCGGCTCAGCGGAAGAAGGCGATGCCGTCCTCGGGGAGCTCCGGGAGGTTGCGCGCCATGTCGGCGATCTCCTCCGGGGTGACGACCTTCTTGAGCTGGGCCGACATGTAGGGGCGCAGCTCGACCTCGGGGGTGGCCTTCTCGCCGACCCACATCAGGTCGCTCTTCACGTACCCGTAGAGGCGCTTTCCGCCGCTGTACGGGCCGGAGGCGGCCGTACGGGCCACCGCGTCGGTGACCACGTCGATCTGGGGCTTCTGGTCGGCGAGCTCGCCGTACCAGACCTCGACGACGCCCTGGTCGCGGACCATGACGATCTCGACCTTGCGGTCGGCGTCGATGCGCCAGTAGCCCGACTCGGACTCCAGCGGGCGCACCTTGTTGCCCTCGGCGTCGAGGACCCAGGTGTGGGAGGTGTACTCCAGGAAGTCCCGGCCGTCGTGGCTGAAGACGACTTCCTGGCCGAAGTTGCACTTCTCTTCGCCGGGGAAGTCGAAGACGCCGGCGCCCTCCCAGTTGCCGAGGAGGAAGGCGAGGGGGACGAGGCCCGGGTTCAGGTCGGACGGGATCTGGATCATGGTTGGCTGCTCAGGCGATCTGTGGGAGGGGTTCCGGGGCGGTCGGCCGGTCGGCTGCTGCTCAGCGCTGACCCTGGTACAGCTTCTTGACGGCCAGGCCGGTGAAGGCCATGACGCCGACGCAGACCAGGACCAGCAGGGAGGTGAAGACTGCCTCAAGCACGGTGTGCTCCTCGGAGGATTCGGTGCGGTGTACGGGCCGGTCCCCAAGCCTACTGGCCCGGGGACCGGCGCACGGAGCGAGGTGGGCCGTAGGGCGGAGCCGGGGCCGGGGAGGGTGGGGTCAGCTCAGCAGCTGGCTCTGGAGAATCACCGTCTGGTGGAAGGGGACGACGGGCGTCGCGCCCTTGCCGGTGTGGATGATCACCGCCTGGACGTCACCCGCCTGGAGGCACCCGAGCCGGGTCCGTCCGGGCCCGGCCGACGGCGCCTCCCGGTACAGGCTGATCTCGCTGCTGCTGAGGGTCCCGGAGCCCTGGAAGCCCTGGCCCGCGAACATGCCGTTCTGCGAGCTCTTGGCCTTGCTCCAGTCCGTGTCGGGCTCGAAGGCTCCGGCACCGGCCAGCCGGGTGCCGATGGCACAGCTGCCGGAGGTGTCGACGGCTTCGGCGGACGTGAAACGCAGCAGGTAGACGCGGGACCGGGTGCCGTCCGGCATCGTCCAGCCACGGCCGGCGATCTGGAGGAGCCCCTCGTTCTCGATGACCGTGCGGCGCTTGGCCCGCTCGTCGGGGGCGTACTCCTCCAGGAAGGCGTCGAGGGACACCACCGCGTCCTTGCCCGCCTTGAAGCCGCTGTCGGTGCGGGCTCCGGCGGGAGCGGGCAGGAGCAGGGCGGAAAGCGGCGCGTAGTGCCGCCGCTCCTTGTTGTCCTCCGCCTTCGGCAGGGGGGCTCCGGCCGGCAGGGTGGGCTTGGCCAGCACGGGGTAGGCCCAGCGGCCGTCCCCCCGGGTGGACAGCCCGGGGAGGTCGGTGCGCTGCGCGTGGATCGTCCCGTACGCCGTTGCCGTGGCGGCGGCGCCGAAGACCAGGACGGCGGCGGTCCAGCGCAGCACGGCGCGCAGCCCGCGCCGCTCCTCGCGGGGTGGCGCGGGGGCTTCGGGATCCGGGGTGGCCCCGGAGGTGTTCTGCTCGCTCACACGGACTCCCCGGGGGACTTCACACGGCCCAGCTGCTTCTTGAACAGGTCGGTCGCCTCGACGTCCGAGAACCGGGACCTGGGGCCGTACGCGCGGAACCCGACCAGGAGGTCTCCCTCGACGGCCAGGCATTCGACGGTCGGGATCCGGTCCTTCTCCTTCCGCTCCTCGGGGCCCACGTCGGCCGCGGCGCACCGGGCGTCGGGGTAGCCGTCCACCTTCGGCCCCGGGCGGTCCCTGCCGCCCACTGCCATGAGCTTCTCGGCGAGGTCGGCGAACACGGCGAGGGCCTGGGGGTCGGCCTGGGTGAGGCGGATCTCCGCGACGCCGCCCTGCGCGGCGCTCTGGGCGAGGAGGTAGCTGCGTCCCGCGAAGCCCTTGATGCGGAAGGCCCCCAGTTCCTTGTCGAGGCTGCCGCGCGCCTCGCCGGAGAGGCCGGGCAAGGACTCCTTGAACATCTGGACCGCGCGGTCACCCGTGACGGAGAAGTTGTTGCCCTCCGGGCCGATGTCGGGCCCCGGGGTCAGCTCGTACCCGGTCGGCAGCAGCTTGGCGGCGAGCGCGTTCGGCGGGACGGTGGGCACGGCCTTCGGGGACTGGGCGGGCCGGGGCTCCTCGGGGACCCAGTACCGGGTGGGCGCGCTGCGGTCCGCGGCTTCGAGCTCGCCGGAGGCCCAGAAGCCGGCGCCCGCGAGGACGGCGAGGGCGACCGAGCCACCGGTCAGGGTGGCGGCCGTACGACGGCTCCTGCGGTTCCGCTCGTCGGTCACAGCCGCTCCCACTGTCGCTTGGCCAGTTCGACGACGGCGTCCTCGTCGATGTCGGTCCCGTCGTTCCAGTACTTGACGTCCATGACGACGTCCCCCCGCCGGGCGATGGCCCGGGCACCGCGGGTCGGTACGGCGCCGGGCTCCTGGTGCGCCTTCGAGTCGACCCAGAGGTGGCCGAAGTCCGCCGGGACGCCGGGCAGGTCCTCGCCGGCGTTGCCCGCGTGGGCCGGATCCGCCATGTAACCGTGCCCGCGCTGGAATCCGGCCGCTCCCGTGCGCTGGCGGTACTGCACCAGCCGGATGGTGACGGAGGTCCGCCCGTGCTCGCGCCAGCGCAGGGTGGCGATCCGCCGCACCCCTTCACGGAGCAGGTTGTCGATGCCGACGTCGGGGTCCTTGTAGTAGTCCGCGGCGTACTCGTCGGGCGACTCCGGCCCGGAGTACTGGACGTCCGCGCCGGCGGGCGTCTCCACGAGCAGCCGGGTCAGGTCGTCCTCGGCCTTGCCCCAGCGGTTGGCGTTGATCGAGCGCAGGCTCGTGTCGGCGTTCGCGGCGACCGGCGCCGGCGTGTCGATCGACTGCTGCGCGAGCGGCGGCAGCGGGGTCGGCGCGCGGTGGTACTGGACCGCGTAGCCGGTGACGGTCCCTGCCAGGACCCCCAGGACCAGGGCGGTGGCGATCAGGAGCGTGGTGCGGCCCCGGCGCCGGCGCCGGGCGCGCGGCGCGCCGGCCGCGGCTTCCGTGTCCGGTCTGTCCGGCCGTTCGTGTTCCAAGGCTGGTCCCCCCACAGGACTGAAGGCATCCGGTCGGGTGACCGGCGCACACCCAAGACCCGCTGCGGCGGCGACCGGTTGTACTCGTGCCTATTACATTTTTGTATAGGGGCACGGGGGAAGGATCAGTCCTCGCGGCGCCGCTTTCCGTCCAGTTCGTCCCACCATTCGTCCGATTTCGGATCCCCGGAGGGGTCGTCCCACCAGCGGTCGTCGGGGCCTCGGTGGTTCGCGACCATCGCGGCGACCGGCGGGATGACCATGGCGACCACGCACAGGGCCACCGCCGCCTCCACGGAGAACAGGCGCACGAAGGACCAGGCGGAGACGAACAGGAACAGGCATCCGCCCATCAGCAGGAAGTAGGCGCGCCGGCGCCGGGCGTACATACCTCCAGCGTAGGGCCGTCCCCCGCCGGTGCAAGGCTCCGGACGGCACGAAGGGCCGCACCCCGGTCCAGTGGCGTCCAACCCCCGGGGGTGCGGCCCTTCGGCCGGTTCAGCTGTCGGTCGTTCAGACCGCGATCGCGACGTCCGTCACGCCGCCGGCCTCGGCGACCACGACGGCGCGGTCGGCCTGGGCACCCGGGATGAGCGCGCGCAGCGTCCAGGAGCCGGGGGCCGCGTAGAAGCGGAACTGGCCGGTCGCGGAGGTCGGGACCTCGGCGGTGAACTCGCCGGTCGAGTCCAGCAGGCGGACGTATCCGCCGACGGGCTCGCCGTCCTTGGTCACCTGGCCCTGGATCGCGGTCTCACCGGGCTTCAGCGTCGCGAGGTCGGGCCCGCCGATCTGTGCTCCACACATGTTCTCTGTCCTGTCCTAGAGAGGTTCTGCTGCTACGGGGCGCCGGGCGTCGCGTGCCCGGGCCTGCGGCGGGATTACTTGTTGGGGCCGAGCTCGATCGGCACGCCGACGAGCGAGCCGTACTCGGTCCAGGAGCCGTCGTAGTTCTTGACGTTCTCCTGGCCCAGGAGCTCGTGCAGCACGAACCACGTGAGCGCGGAGCGCTCACCGATGCGGCAGTAGGCGATGGTGTCCTTCGTGTCGAGGTCGACGCCCTCCGCCTGGTACAGGGCGGTCAGCTCGTCGTCCGACTTGAAGGTGCCGTCGTCGTTGGCGTTCTTCGACCACGGGATGTTGCGGGCGCTCGGCACGTGGCCGGGGCGCTGCGACTGCTCCTGCGGGAGGTGCGCCGGGGCGAGCAGCTTGCCGGAGAACTCGTCGGGCGAGCGGACGTCGACCAGGTTCTGGACGTTGATCGCGGCCACGACGTCGTCGCGGAAGGCGCGGATCGAGCTGTCCTGCGGCTTGGCCTTGTACGCGGTGGCCGGGCGGTTCGGGACGTCCTTGCCGTCGACCAGGTCGCGGGAGTCGAGCTCCCACTTCTTGCGGCCGCCGTCGAGGAGGCGGACGTCCTGGTGGCCGTAGAGCTTGAAGTACCAGTAGGCGTAGGACGCGAACCAGTTGTTGTTGCCGCCGTAGAGGACGACGGTGTCGTCGTTGGAGATGCCCTTGGCGGAGAGGAGCTTCTCGAAGCCCTCCTGGTCCACGAAGTCGCGGCGGACCGGGTCCTGGAGGTCGCTCTTCCAGTCGATCCGGACGGCGTTGGTGATGTGGTTCTTGTCGTACGCGGACGTGTCCTCGTCCACCTCGACGATGACGACGTTGGCGTCGTTCAGGTGGGCCTCGACCCAGTCGGCGTCGACGAGGACGTCGCTGCGGCTCATGGTGTTCTCCTCCGGGGCAGTGTGCGGCGGGGCGGTGCTGGTGCAGTGCAGCTGCGGGGCGGTGCTGGTGCGTACGTGCCGTTCCGGGTGGCGCGCTCGGGACCTGCGCGGGGAGGCGACAGGGGGCAGGAGGCGGGAAGCGGGGGCGGTCACGCCGCGGATGAAGGGCCGTCGTCCGGCCGGTGGAGCGGAAGGCTCACACCGCTCAAATGGAGCGACAGAGCATGGCGGCGACGCGACACAGGTCTACTGCCCGCCGCTTCGTGAGGTCCGCCTGCTGATGCTTCATAGCCATGGATCGTAGGGACGAATCAGCCGCCCTGTCACCGGCGTGTCATATTTCGAGACAGGATCGTCCGCATCGCGGGATGAGAAAGCCCCGGACGGCCGCCTCGCGGCCTCCGGGGCTCTTCGTTCGGCCCGTCCTTCTGCAGGTCGGACCGCGTCGTCTCACTATCCGGCCAGCACCACGTCCGTGCCGCTCAGCGTGATGTGCACGCCCTGCGCGTCCGAGGTCAGCCCGGTGAGCGCGAGCCCGGCCGGCAGGTTCCCGTCGATGCGGCGGTCGAAGTCGGTCCGCTTGCGGATCACGCTCTCGATGCCGGGTATCCCCTCGCCCGGCACGGACTCCGCGCGCACCCGGACGACCTTCCCGTTCTTCCCGTCCTTCGCATCCACCAGGGAGACGGTCGACACCACGTCACGGGTCAGGCGCTGACCGAGGAAATCCACCGTCGCGGTCACCTTCACCTTGCCCGGCGCGCCGCCGTAGGTGAGGTTCACCCCGCTCTGGGAGGCCTCGGTGAGGTCCGGGTAGGAGATCAGCGCGGTGCCCTCCGCCCGCTTGGCGGTACCGCCGCTGTAGCCGTCGTTCAGCTTCACCTCGCGGAAGCTGGCGTCGAGCTCCGTCAGCCGCGTCTTGCGGCCGTCGGCGGCGGCGTCGACGCCCTTCAGCTTCAGGTCCACCCGCTCCAGGTCGTGGCTGAGCGCCTGGGTCAGGAACGGGAAGCCGTGGATGTTCACCTCCACGCTCCCCGCGAGCCCCTGGCGGGCCTGGAGGCGGTCGGCGAGCCGGTTCTCGGCATAGCCGACCGCCCAGCGGTCCGCGCCCACGAACAGGGCCCCCAGAACCACTCCGACGATCAGTACGAAGCGCAGGAAACGCAACGGACCCTCCCCCTACTTATCGGTACGTGCGTTCTAGTGGACCATGGTCCGCCGTCGGAACCCCGTCAGCCCACCACCCGGCCCAGCAGGTAGACGGCGGGCGCGGCCACCGCCAGCGGCAGCGCGACACCGGCCGTCATGTGGACGAACTTCGACGGGTAGTCGTACGCGGCCACGCGCAGACCCACCAGCGCGCAGACCCCGGCGGCCAGGCCGAGCAGCGCCCCGCCCGCCCCGATGCCGGTCAGTCCGCCCACCGCGATGCCCGCACCGGCCGCGGCGGCCAGCGAGACGCCGACGGAGGGCGCGGTCGGCAGCGGCAGGGCCCGAGCGAACACGGCGACGGCTACGGCGGCGGCGCCGACGCTCACCGCCTCCCCCTCGGAGGCCAGGAAGCCGGCGCACACGATGGCCAGGGCGGCGGAGGCCACCGAGGCCATCAGCCCGTACATCCGCTCGTCGGGGTCCGCGTGGCTGCGCAGCTGGAGCACCAGCGTGAGCAGCACCCAGGCCCCGAGGGTGCCGATGATCGCGCCGGGGCCGTACGGCTCGTCCACCGCGAGCACCGCGCCGTCCGCGACCACGGCCCCGGCGAAGGCGAGGGCGATGCCCTGGCGGGCCGGCCACATGCCGTTGAGGCGGAACCAGCCGGCCGCGGTGAGGCCCTGGAGGGCGATCAGCGGCAGGAGCAGGGCGTACGGGCCCAGCCAGGCGGCACCGGCCAGCAGCAGGCCGAGGGCGGCGGTCAGTACGGCCGACTGCGGACCGGGGTCGATGATCGGCGACCGGCCCTCTGCGCGGGCCTGGGCCGGGTCGACGGCGCGCAGGGTGTTCCCGCCGAGGGTGGGCGGGGAGTACTCGGCGCCGGGGCCGCCGGGCCCGGACGCGGGGGCGGGAGCGGGGGCCTGCGGGGGCGCGGCGGCGGCGGGCACGGGCGGCAGGTACGCCGTCCGCTCGGCCGCCGCGTCGGGGGCGGGCTGCTGGGGCGGCAGGTACGCCGTCCGCTCGGTGTCCCAGGCCTGCGGCTGCGGCTGCGGCGCCCGGTCCCGGACGGGGGGCAGGTACGCGGTCTGCTCGGCGGCGGAGTCCCGCACGGGCGGCAGGTAGGCCGTCTCGGCGGCGGCGTCGGCCCCGACGCCCGGACCGCCCGGACCGCCCGGACCGCCCAGACCTCCGGTCCACGGCGCCCGCGGCGCGGCGGGCTCCCGCACGGGCGGCAGGTACGCCGTCTCGGCGGCGGCGTCCGCCCCCGGACCAGCCGGCCAGGGCGCGGCGGCGGGCTCCCGTACCGGCGGGAGGTACGCCGTCTCGGCGGCGGCGTCGGGCGCCGGAGCCTGCTGCTGCCACGGCTCGGCCCGCCGCCGGTCCGGCGCGGCGTGCCGGCCGTGGGCCTGGGCCTGCGGGGCCTGGGCCTGCGGGGCCTCGTCGCGGAACCAGCCCTCGGGCGCCACCTGCTGCGGCTGCCCCTGGGGCTGCTGGAACTGCTGAGGCTGCTGCGGCTGCTGGAACTGCTGGGGCTGCTGCTGCACCGGCGGCAGGTAGGCGGTCTGCTCGGCGGCACCGCCACCGGCACCCGCGCCGGCCCCCGTGGCGTCCGGCCACGGTACGGCGCCGGACGGAGCGGCCCACTGCTGCTGCTGCGCGGGCGGGCCCTGTGGGGCGGCCTGCGGCGCGGCCGGGGCCTCGTCGCGGAACCAGCCCTCGGGCGCCACCGGCTGCCCGGGCACGGAGCCCAGCGGCGGCTGCACAGGCTGCTGGACCGGCTGCTGGACCGGCTGCTGGACCGGCTGCTGGACCGGCTGCGGCACAGGCTGCTGGACCGGCTGGTAGCTGGTGTCCCAGGTGACGGACTGCCAGGTCTGGGTCCCGTACGGGTCCTCCTGCGCGGCCCGCTGCTGTTCTTCGGGAGTGCTCATGGTCTCCGCTCACCCGCCCGCGAACGGCGGGAGCACCTCTACGGTGCCCCCCTCGGTCAGCAGGACGGCATCGTGCGGGCGCTTGCCCACCGGCTCGTCGTTCACGAGGAAGGAGCAGCGCAGGAGCACCCGGGTCAGCTCCCCGGGATGGCGTTCCCGCACTGCGTCGAGCGCCTCGGCCAGGGTGCGCGCCGAGTACGGCTCCTCCGCCGTCTTGGCTGCGGCTTTCGCCGCCGCCCAGTAGCGGATGGTTCCGGTTGCCACTGCAGCTCCTATCGTGGTCGGCTCCGTCGGCTCTCTACCGTCGGCCTCCATGATGACCCCTCCGGGTCACCACCCCGGCGTGCGCCAGCGCGCCCCGTGTGCGCCCGGGGATCCCTCCGGGGGTCCACCGATCCGGTGAAACCAGGGCATACGCAGGGGGAAGGCGTGGCAGGAACCACAGAATGCGGTGCACGGCAGCCCTCGGCCCCGCAAGGGAGGGTGGGCTATTCTGGCGGCGTAGAGGATCCGGGCAACGTAGCCCCCGGGTCCTTTTGTGCTTTCAGCGCGTTGAACGAACCGAGAACAGTGGTATCCATCCGGACCCCAGGGCGCGGGGGCCGGGCCGGACGCCAGGCCAGTCGTACGAATACGAAGCAGTACCACGCACGTCCTCGACGGGACCGAGGAGGAACCGACGTGATGGACCAGCGAACCGTGCACCCGCACGTGCACGACCACCCGACGCGGGCAGGTGGTCGGGCATGAGTTCTCTCCTGCTGCTGACCAATGCCCTCCAGCCGTCGACCGAGGTGCTGCCCGCACTCGGCCTGCTGCTGCACAACGTCCGGGTCGCCCCGGCCGAGGGTCCGGCCCTGGTGGACACCCCGGGCGCCGACGTGATCCTCGTGGACGGCCGCCGCGACCTGCCGCAGGTGCGGTCGCTGTGCCAGCTGCTGAGGTCCACCGGACCGGGCTGCCCCCTGATCCTCGTCGTGACCGAGGGCGGCCTCGCGGCCGTCACCGCCGACTGGGGCATCGACGACGTCCTGCTCGACACCGCCGGACCGGCCGAGGTCGAGGCGCGGCTGCGGCTGGCCACCGGCCGCCAGCAGCTGGGCTCGGACGACTCCCCGATGGAGATCCGCAACGGCGACCTGTCGGTCGACGAGGCGACGTACAGCGCGAAGCTGAAGGGCCGGGTCCTGGACCTGACCTTCAAGGAGTTCGAGCTGCTGAAGTACCTCGCCCAGCACCCGGGCCGGGTCTTCACCCGGGCCCAGCTCCTCCAGGAGGTGTGGGGCTACGACTACTTCGGCGGGACCCGGACGGTCGACGTGCACGTACGGCGGCTGCGCGCGAAGCTCGGCCCCGAGCACGAGTCGCTGATCGGCACGGTCCGCAACGTCGGCTACCGCTTCGTCACGCCGGAGAAGGTGGAACGGGCGGCGGCGGAGGCGGCCGAGCGGGCAGCGGCGAAGCAGGCGGCGGCGCAGCAGGCGGCGAAGGAGGCGGCGTCGGCCCCGTCGCCGGGCGGCGACCGGGCCGCGACGGCCTCCCGGACGGCGGAATCCCCTGTGACCATCCACTCGGCAGGACGCCCTGCCCAGAGGTAGGTCACCCCGCGTAGACTGCCGCGCGTGGCCAAGGTGACGCGGGATGACGTTGCACGACTTGCGGGTACGTCTACCGCCGTCGTGAGCTACGTCATCAACAACGGACCCCGGCCGGTTGCCCCGGCCACGCGCGAGCGTGTCCTCGCCGCGATCAAGGACCTGGGCTACCGCCCGGACCGGGTCGCACAGGCGATGGCGTCACGGCGTACCGACCTCATAGGCATGATCGTCCCGGACGCCCGCCAGCCGTTCTTCGCGGAGATGGCGCACGCGGTCGAGCAGGCCGCCGCCGAGCGCGGGAAGATGGTCCTGGTCGGGAACTCCGACTACCGCGACGAGCGCGAGGTCCACTACCTGCGGGCCTTCCTCGGCATGCGGGTGTCGGGCCTGATCCTGGTCAGCCAGGGCATGAGCGAGCGCGCCGCCTCGGAGATCGAGGCGTGGGACGCCCGCATCGTGCTGCTGCACGAGCGGCCCGAGGCGATCGACGACGTCGCGGTGGTCACGGACGACATCGGCGGGGCCCAGCTCGCCACCCGGCACCTGCTGGAACACGGGCACGAGTACGTCGCCTGCATCGGCGGGGTCGAGAACACCCCGTCCGTCGGCGACCCGGTCGCCGACCACGTCGAGGGCTGGCGCCGGGCCATGCTCGAAGCGGGCCGTTCGGTGGAGGGCCGGCTCATCGAGGCCCCGTACAACCGCTACGACGCCTACACGGTCGCCCTGGAGGTCCTGGCCCGGCCCGACCGGCCGACCGCGATCTTCTGCGCCACGGACGACCAGGCCATCGGCGTGCTCCGGGCCGCCCGCGAGCTGCGCATCGACGTCCCCGAGCAGCTGGCCGTGGCCGGCTTCGACGACGTCAAGGAGGCGGCGCTGACGGACCCGCCGCTGACCACGATCGCCTCGGACCGCCCGGCGATGGCCCGCGCGGCGGTGGACCTCGTCCTGGACGACGCCCTGCGCGTGGCGGGCTCCCGCCGCGAGCGCCTCAAGCAGTTCCCCTCGGCCCTGGTCGTCCGCCGCTCCTGCGGCTGTCGCTGACCGCGGCGGGCACCCGGCCGGTCGCGCCGGGGCCCGCCTCCTTATATCGGGCATACACGGTTCTGTCGGGCTTCTCAGCCGGGACTCAGGAAGCTCTCATGATCCGGCGGGACAGTCGGAGACATGACCGACAGCTTCCGCCGCGAAGGCGAGTACCCGCAGGAGAACCGGCCGGCCCAGAACCCGCCCTTCGGCGAGGACTGGCAGCGCGGCCGCGACCGGTTGGCACAGGACACCGGGGCCGGGGCGTACCCGCCGCCGCCCGCGTACCCGCCGGCCGCGCCGGTACCGGCGCCCGGCTGGCACGAGGCGCACCAGCCCCCCGTGATCCAGGGCGAGACCGTCCCGGCCGGCGGCGACGGCCACGGGGGCAACGGCGGCCACGGGGGCAACGGCTGGGCCGCCTGGGGCTCCGCCGCCCCGGCCGCTCCCAGCGCCCCCGCCCACGCGGCCCGCGCCAAGCGCCCCGTCGCGCTGCTCGCCGCCGTCGCCCTCGCGGCGGCCGTGGTCGGCGGCGGGACGGCCGCCGCCGTCCAGCAGTTCCTCGCCCAGAACGGCTCCTCCGGCGGAGGCTTCAGCGGCACCAACGTCTCCCAGTCCAGCAACGGCACCGTCTCGGGCGTCGCCGAGCAGGTCAGCCCCTCCGTGGTGCGGATCGACACCCGCACCGGCTCGGGCCAGGGCACCGGCTCCGGCATCGTGATCACCGCCGACGGCGAGATCGTCACCAACAACCACGTCGTCAGCGGCGCCTCCGAGATCCAGGTGACGATGAGCGACGGCAAGAAGTACGCCGCCAAGACCGTCGGCACCGACCCGGACAAGGACCTGGCGCTGATCAAGCTCCAGGGTGCGAGCGGCCTCAAGCCCGCCAAGCTCGGCAACTCCGACCAGCTGCGCGTCGGCGACCAGGTCGTGGCCATCGGCTCCCCCGACCGCCTCACCGGCACCGTGACCAGCGGCATCGTCTCGGCCCTGGACCGGGACGTGAACGTACCGAAGTCGGAGCAGCAGCAGTCCCCGCAGCGCGGCCAGGGCGGGCAGGGCGGCGGCTGGCCGTTCTCCTACGACGGGCAGCAGTTCAACGGGGACACCGGCGCGAACACCACCTCGTACAAGGCCATCCAGACGGACGCCTCCCTCAACCCGGGTAACTCCGGCGGCGCCCTCGTCAACCTGAACGGCGAGATCGTGGGCATGCCCTCCGCGATCTACTCCCCCTCCGCCGACAGCTCCTCCGCGGGCAGCGTCGGCCTCGGCTTCGCCATCCCGGTCAACACGATCAAGGCCGACCTCGACGGCCTCCGCAAGGGCGGCACGGGCGGCTCCGGCAACTCCGGCAACGGCTCCGACGGCTCGGGCAGCGGGCGCTCCGGCACCTCCTGGTTCTGACGGGCTCCGCCCCCGCCACCGCCCCCGCCACCGGCCCCGCGCCCGGTACGGCACCCGCCCCCGGGCGCAGCCGCACCGGGCCGCGGCGCTCCCGTGCGACGCTGGGGGCAGACCTCCGCGGGACGGATCCCGCGCGTCCGCCGCCCGCGGCCCGGGCCACCGCCCGGGCCGCGGGCACCGCCACGACCACCACGACCACCACCCAGGGGACCCGCCGATGAACGCCGCCGAAGGCGAACCGCAGCGCATCCTCGTCGTCGACGACGAGCCGGCCGTCCGTGAGGCCCTGCGCCGCAGCCTCGCCTTCGAGGGCTACGGGACCCGGACGGCGGTCGACGGGCTCGACGCCCTCGACCAGGCGGCCACGTACGCCCCGGACCTGATCGTCCTGGACATCCAGATGCCCCGGATGGACGGCCTGACCGCGGCCCGCCGGCTGCGCGCGTCCGGCAGCGTCACCCCGATCCTGATGCTGACCGCCCGCGACACCGTCGGCGACCGCGTCACCGGCCTCGACGCGGGCGCCGACGACTACCTCGTCAAGCCCTTCGAGCTGGACGAGCTCTTCGCCCGCGTCCGCGCCCTGCTGCGCCGCAGCTCCTACGCCGCCCCCTCCGCCGCCCCGGAGAGCCCCGCCGACGTCCTGTCCTTCGGCGACCTGCGCATGGACCTCACCACCCGCGAGGTCACCCGGGGCCACCGCGCCGTCGAACTGACCCGGACCGAGTTCACCCTGCTGGAGATGTTCCTCGCGCACCCGCGCCAGGTCCTGACCCGCGAGCAGATCCTCAAGACCGTGTGGGGCTTCGACTTCGAGCCCAGCTCCAACTCCCTGGACGTGTACGTGATGTACCTGCGCCGCAAGACCGAGGCCGGTGGCGAGCCCCGCCTCGTCCACACCGTGCGCGGGGTCGGCTACGTCCTGCGCGCCGGCGAGGGCGGCCCCGAGTGAGCCCGGCCGCCAGATTCCGCGCGCTGCCGCTGCGCTCGCGGCTCGCGCTGCTGGTGGCGGTCGCCGTGGCGGTGGCGGTGGCGGCCGTCGCCGCCGTCGCCTGGGTGATGGTGCGCACCCAACTGCGCGACCAGCTCGACCGCTCCCTGATGTCGACGAACGTCAGCGCGCAGGTGGCGCGGACCCTGCGGGAGGGCTGCGTCGTCCAGCCGCCCAAGCCCACGCAGCAGATCGCCGGGAACCTGAACGCGACCGTGCAGATCGTCCTGTCCGACGGCACCCGCTGCTGGGTGGGCGGGCAGCCCGACCTGCCCGTGACCGGCACCGACCGGCAGGTGGCGGCGGACGTGGAGGCCAAGCCCGTCCTGCACGACGTGACCACCCCCGACGGCGTCGACATGCGCGTCTACACCCTCCAGGCCAACCCGGCCGGGCCCGCCTTCGGCGTCTCCATCGCCAAGCCGCTGGGCGACGTGGAGAAGCCCCTGTCCACGCTGGCCTGGGTGCTGCTGCTGGTCAGCGGCGTCGGAGTGGTCGGCGCCGGGGCGGCCGGGCTGTGGGTGGCCCGAACGGGGCTTCGGCCGGTGGACGAACTGACCGGCGCCGTCGAGCACATCGCCCGGACCGAGGACCTGACCGTACGGATCCCCGACGAGGGGGACGACGAGATCGCCCGCCTGTCCCGCTCCTTCAACTCCATGACGGCGGCCCTGGCCTCCTCCCAGGAACGCCAGGCCCAGCTGATCGCCGACGCCGGCCACGAGCTGCGGACCCCGCTGACCTCCCTGCGCACCAACATCGAGCTGCTCGCCCGCAGCGAGGAGACCGGCCGGGCCATCCCGCCGGAGGACCGCCGCGAGCTGCTGGCCTCCGTGAAGGCGCAGATGACGGAGCTGGCCGCGCTGATCGGGGACCTCCAGGAGCTCTCCCGCCCGGACGCGGCCCCGCACGCCCCGCTCGGGGTGGTGGCCCTGCACGAGACCGCCGCCGCCGCACTGTCCCGGGTCCGGCTGCGCGGCCCCGAGCTGGTCTTCACCTCCGAGCTGGAGCCCTGGTACGTACGGGGCGAGGCGGCGGCGCTGGAGCGGGCCGTGGTCAACGTCCTCGACAACGCCGTGAAGTTCAGCCCGCCGGGCGCGGCCGTCGAGGTCTCCCTGCGCGCGGGCGAGCTGACGGTGCGCGACCACGGACCGGGCATCCCGGCCGAGGACCTCCCGTACGTCTTCGAGCGGTTCTGGCGCTCCCCGTCGGCCCGCGCGCTGCCCGGCAGCGGGCTGGGCCTGTCCATCGTGGCCCGTACGGTCCAGCGGGCGGGCGGCACCGCCGTGCTGCGCGCCGCGGCCGACGGGGGCCGGGGCACGGAGGCGGTGCTGCGCCTGCCGGGCGCCCCGACGCCGCCGCCGTCGACGGCGTCAGTTGTGCCGGATCAGTGATTCGACCAGGCCGGAGCGGGTATTGGGGAAGTCCATCGGGACGATGCCGAGGCCGGTGCGGCCGGCCAGTTCGCCGCCGTCGACGAAGGAGTGGACCTGCGGGTTGAGCCGGTCGGAGTTCCAGCGCGGGGGCATGTAGGCGGCGGTGCTGACGTAGTTCACGAACAGCTTCCCGGGCTGCTGGACGGCCTTGCGGAACTGGTTCTCGATCCGGCCGCGCTTGGCGAAGGGCTCGGTGTTGTAGTCGTCCTGGACGTCGAAGACGTTGCCGTCGGCGTAGCGCAGGCCGGGCAGGCCGCCGTTGTCGGCGAGGAGCACCACCTTGCCGCGGGCCTGGCCCAGCGATGCGGGCAGGGCGTCGGCGATGCGGAAGAGCGGGCGCCAGCCGCGGTGGTCGAGGTAGTCGTCGAACACGGCGCGGAAGGTGGCGTCGCTCTCCTCCGAGTACTCCTGCTTGACGCGCATCAGGACGGTCTCGGAGGGGTGCGCGGCGAGGAAGTTCCAGCAGGCGACCAGGACGTCCCCGAACATCAGGTCCTGGAAGAAGGCCGCGTGGTGGATGGCGAAGGAGCCGCCCGTCACCCGGCAGCGGACGTCCAGGAACCGGATCCCGGAGTCCAGCTGCTGGGCGATCGAGGTGTTCTGGCAGGCGACGTAGAGCCCGCCCTTGGTGGCGCCCGAGTCGTGGGTGCCGGGGATGGTCATCCGCTGGAGCGGAGTGGAGTCGGCGAGGCCGGCCATCCAGTCCTGGGTACCGAGGGTTCTCGCGGAGGCGGGAGCCGCCGCCCCGAGTCCGGTGAGTGCCGCGGCGCCCACCGCCGTCGCTCCGGTCAGAAACGCACGCCTGTGCAGTGCCATGCCCGCCCCTTCGCCGCTCCGTTGTCCTTGCCGGGACGGGATTATGGCGTGCGCGGACCGGCCTTCACTACCCGTCGGTAGACACTGATTCCTCGAGCAGCTCCACCATCCGGCGCAGCCCGCGGACGAGTTCCCGCCCGGTCGGCGCCTGCTCCGGATCGGTCAGGGCCTGCACCATCACCCCGCTGAGCAGCGCGATGTGCACCGACCCGAGGGCCCGTACGTCCTCCTGCGCGACCTCCTCCTCGGACACCCCGGCCAGTTGCGCGGCGACCATGCGCCGGGACCGGCGCTGCCCCTCGGCCAGCACGGCGAGCAGCTCGGGCGAGGACTGGGCGTGCACGAAGGCCTCGATGTTCGCGAGCCAGAGCCAGCGCATGTCGAGGAAGTCGCGGCTCTTGCGGTCCCAGGTGTCGGCGTAGCGCTCCTCGGGGGTCGCGCCCTGCCCGGCGAGCCGGCCCGATCCGGCGGCCCACTCGTCGAGGGCCGCGAACAGCGCCTGGTTGAGCAGGGCCTCGCGCGATCCGAAGTGGTAGCCGATCGCGGCCATGCTCACGTGCGCCGCCGAGGCGATGTCGCGCACGGTCGTGCGCGCGTACCCCTTCTCCTCCAGGCAGCGGCGCGCTCCGGCCAGCAGGTCCTCGCGATTTCCCATGCCGGGATCGTATCCGCGCCAGATTTTTGGGCGCTCGCCCAAGACAAGCGTATTGCGCACTTGCCCAAGTCCTGGCAGGGTTGATCCCGTCACCACGGGAAACGCACGCAGGACACACAGGGGAGAGCGGAACCATGCGCCACACGCTGACGATCGACGACCGCACGCTGTCGTACCTGGACTTCGGCGGCCCGGGCCGCCCGCTGCTCGCCCTGCACGGGGGCATGTCCGAGGGCCTCGCCTTCGCCGGCCTCGCCGAGACCCTGGGCGACGCGTGGCGGGTCATCGCCCCCGACCAGCGCGGCCACGGCGACTCCGACCGGGCCCCCGACTACAGCCGCGCCGGATACGTCGCCGACGCCGTCGCCCTCCTCGACCACCTCGGACTCGACGCCCCCGTCGCCCTCCTCGGCTACTCCCTCGGCGGGCTCAACGCCGTCCACCTGGCCGCCGCCCACCCCGACCGGATCTCGGCGCTCGTCGACATCGAGGCCTCCGTCGAGATCAACCCCGCCGACGGCGGGTGGATGGACTTCCTGAAGGGCATGCGGTACTCCGCCCCCACCCGGGAGGAACTCCTCGCCGCGGCCGGCCCGATCGGCTCCCAGTTCGTCGCCCAGGCGCTGCGCCCGCTCCCCGACGGGGGCTGGCGGCTGCCCTTCCACCCCCAGGACATGCTCGACTCCGTCGAGTCCTGCCGCGGCGACCACTGGGACGCCTGGCTCGGGAGCGCGTGCCCGGCCGTACTGGTCCACGGCGTCCGCAGCACCTCGCTCCCGCAGGCACAGGCCGACGCGATGGCCTCCCGGCGTCCGGGAACCTCGTACACGCCCCTGGACGGGGACCACTTCGTGCCCTTCACCGACCCGGAGGGCTTCCACGGGGCCGTCGCCAAGTTCCTCGCGACGCTGTAGCCGGCGGGTGCGGCCGGCGGGTGCGGCCGGCGCGCCGCGAAACACCGGAGGGGCGGCGGGCCGAAAGGCCCACCGCCCCTCCGGGCGTGCTGTACGCGGGTGTTACTTGACGACCGTGATCCGGTCCGCCGCCGGCGGGGCGATCGGGGCCGCGGCCGAGGACTTCCCCAGGAGGTTGTTGAAGGCCTCCAGGTCGGGGATGCCGACCAGCTTGTTCTTGTGCTCCTTCAGGACGGTGAAACCGTCACCGCCGCCCGCGAGGAACTCGTTCATCGCGACCCGGTAGGTCTTGGCGGGGTCGATCGCCGCGCCGTTCAGCCGCACCGAGTCCACGACGATCCGGTCCGCGCCCGACTTCGTCATGTCCAGGGTGTACGTGAAGCCCTTCGACACCTGAAGGATCTTCGGGTTCGGGCCGTTGACCGTACCGCTGACCTGCTGCTGGAGCGCGGTGATCAGCTGCGCGCCCGTCAGGTCCACCACGTTCATCAGGTTGTTGAACGGCTGGACCGTGTACGACTCGCCGTACGTCACCACGCCGTCACCCTCGGCGCCCGCGGCCTTGTACGCCAGGTCGGCACGGATGCCGCCCGGGTTCATGATGGCCAGCTGCGCGCCGCCCCGGTCGGCCGGGGACGTGGCGTCCAGCTGCGCGTCGGCGATCAGGTCACCGAGCGGCTTCTCCGGCGCCTCGGAGCCGCGGCCCGCGATGTCGGCGGAGATGTAGCCCATCGGACGGCTCGCGACCGGGGCCGCCAGCGCGTTCCAGCGGGTGATCAGCTCGGTCATGTCCGGGGCCTTGGGCAGGTCCCGGGTGACGACCTTGTTGACCGGCTTCGGCGACTTGACCGGCGTACGGACGATGTCCTTGGTCTGCCGGTCGTAGGTCAGCGTGGTGTCGGTGAACAGCCGGCCGTACGAGGCGGCCGAGGTGACCGTGCGCGGGTTGCCCGCCGGGTCCGGGATGTTGCAGGAGTACGCCTGGTGCGTGTGGCCGGTCACCAGCGCGTCGACCTTCGGGTCGACGTTCTTGGCGATGTCGACGATGGCACCCGAGATGCCGGCGCCCGCGCCCGGGACGTCACAGTCGTAGTTGTACGCGCCGCTCGCGGGCAGACCGCCCTCGTGGATCAGCGCGACGATCGACTTCACGCCCTGCTTGTTCAGCTCGGCCGCGTACTTGTTGATCGTCTCGACCTCGTCGCCGAACTTGAGGCCCTTGACCCCGTCGGCGGTCACGACGTCGGGGGTGCCCTCCAGGGTGACGCCGATGAAGCCGATCTTCACGTCCCCCTTCTTCCAGATGAAGGTCGGCGACATCAGCGGACGCTTGGTCTTCTCGTCCGTGACGTTCGCGGCCAGGTACTGGAACTGGGCGCCCGTGTACTCCTTGCCGTACTCGAAGCAGCCGTCGACCGGGTGGCAGCCGCCGTACGCCATGCGGCGCAGCTCGGTCTTGCCCTCGTCGAACTCGTGGTTGCCCACGCTCGTCACGTCGAGCTTCATCTTGTTGAGGGCTTCGACGGTCGGCTCGTCGTGGAAGAGACCGGACAGCATCGGGCTGCCGCCGATCATGTCCCCGGCCGCGGCCGTGACGGAGTACTCGTGGCCCTTGCGGGCATCGCGCAGTGCGGTCGCGAGGTACTCGGCCCCGCCCGCGGGTATCGCCTTGGTGGTGCCGTCTGCCTGACGTTCGGTCACGGTGCCGGAGGAGCCCTGCGGGGGCTCCAGCGTGCCGTGGAAATCGTTGAACGACAGCATCTGTACGTCGACGGTGCGGCCCGGAGCCGTACCGCCGCCACTCGCGGCACCGGCCGGCAGTGCGGCGGCGACCAGCGCCCCGGCCCCGGCCGTGAGGGCGAGGGCGGACAGGGTCAACCGGCGGGCAGTGCGGTGCCGTTGTGGCTTCGCTGACATTTATTCCCCTTTGTGGACAGCGAGACAACTTGGGAGGTCCGCCGCAGCCTATGGTCAACGCGCGTAGCACGACAGGGGGTATCGGGTTGCGAGCTGGTTACGCACAGCCGTCGGCACTCCGGCCGCGCTCGTGTCCGCGTCCAGGAACCCACGGGGCCCGGACCTGCGGAAGGCCCCAACCCCGGGCGGCGGTCGTAGGCTCAGAGCATGACTGACGCAGCAGCGGCCCTGGAGCCGGGACGGCACATCGAGATCCTCGACGAGCTGACGGAGGAACAGGCCGCATCCGTACTGGACCTCATCCACGAAGCGGCCCGCACCGACGGCACCACCGCCGTCTCCGAACAGGGCCGCCTGCAGCTGCGCGGCGGCCCGCGCGAGGGGATCCGCCACTTCCTCCTGACCGACGCCGGCCGGCTCGCCGGATACGGGCAACTGGAGGACACCGACCCGGTGGAGGCCCCCGCCGCCGAGCTCGTCGTGCACCCCGCGCTGCGCGGGCGCGGCCACGGCCGGGCCCTGGGCTCCGCCCTGCTGCACGCCTCCGGCAAGCGGATCCGGGTGTGGGCGCACGGCGGCAAGTCCGCCGCCCGGCACCTGGCGCAGGTCCTGGGCCTGACCCTCTTCCGCGAACTGCGTCAGCTGCGCCGCCCCCTGGGCCCCGGGGCGGCGGGCCTGCCCGAGGCCGCCCTCCCGCCCGGCGTGAGCGTGCGCACCTTCGTCCCCGGCGAGGACGACACCGCCTGGCTCGCCGCCAACGCCGCCGCCTTCGCCCACCACCCGGAGCAGGGCTCGCTCACGCAGCGCGACCTGGACGACCGCATGGCTCAGCCGTGGTTCGACGCGAAGGGCTTCTTCCTGGCGGAGCGGGAGGGCGAGCTGATCGGCTTCCACTGGACGAAGGTCCACGCGGAGGAACAGCTCGGCGAGGTCTACGTGGTCGGCGTCCGCCCCGGCGCACAGGGCGGCGGCCTCGGCAAGGCCCTGACCGCGATCGGCCTCCACCACCTGGCCGCGTCGGGCCTGCCCACGGCGATGCTCTACGTCGACGCCGACAACCCGGCGGCCCTGGCGGTCTACGAAGGCCTCGGCTTCACGACGCACGAGGTGGACCTCATGTACCGCACGGAGAGCTGAGGGGGCGGTCGGTCGGGGTCGGGGGTGGCGGGACTCGACCTGGCCCGAATCAGGGAGGGTATGGGGGTTTCCCGTCAGTCTCACTGTCCTTCCGTGTCGGGCCGGGCTGTCAAGGGCGCTCCCTTCGGTCGCGTCGCTTCGCG